>JBEENF010000011.1:0-21728 GCA_041192325.1 Verrucomicrobiota bacterium | reverse complement strand
GGGCAGACTCCCATTTCCCTCAATGCGCTGAGTTCTCCATCGGCTCTGCACCGAAATTGTTTAAGGTGGAAAGCAGGAGATCGAGAAACGGACTTCTCATCCGTCGACCATGGCAGACTCGGCTCCTTTTGTTTAATGATTTCCCCTTAACTTCCCTGCGTGGCATTCCTCGAAAAACTTTTCCGGTCCAAGCTTTTCGTGTGGACCGCGATGGTCCTGCCGGGGCTCTGGCTGGCGTGGCCGATTTTCGTGCGGCAGGATCCCAGCGTGCTGGCCGATCCGCTGAAGTACGTTCTGCATCACCTGGGGTTTGTCGCCTGCCTGCTGCTCGTCGGCGTGCTGACCTTCACTCCGCTGCGCGTGCTGTTTCCCAAACACGGCTGGGCGCTGGCGCTGAATCGTCACCGGCGGCTGGTCGGCGTGAGCGCCTTCGCTTATGCGGCTCTGCATCTCACCACGCACCTCATTTATGAAGGCGCCACGGACTTGGCGGCCCTCCCGTCCATCCTCCGCACCGCAGTCGAAAAGCCCTTTCAGCTCACGGGCTTGGTCGCGGTCACCATCCTGTTCGTTCTCGCGGTCACGAGCTTAACCGTCTTTGTAAGACGGCTCGGCGGCCGGCGATGGAAGTACCTCCACCGGCTGGTCTACATCGCCGCCGCCCTCACCGCTTATCATCAGGCCGCCGCGCGCAAAACTTTTCCCATGCAGGTGGTCTGGATCTTCGGGCCGTTGATCCTGCTCGAACTGGCGCGCTTCGTCGTGGAACGGGCGCGCCGCCGCCCCACTCCCGCGGCTCCTTGACGCTGGATTTCTGCGCGGGCGGGCGCTTGTTGGGCTTGGGGCCGAAAAAAGTGCAGCCCTTCCGCTTGGCCGCTAGGTTTCCGCACCAGCCGCAAGGGAGGGCAGGCGCGCGCGAGACAACGGAAAGGCGGAGCGTCAAATGCTTTGCGCGATGGATATTTAAGCGGGAAGCAATAGTTTACTTTCCTGTGCACGGAAGAACGCCCACACTTTGATCTCCCCCGTTGTCCCAGATGGCCTGCCTCTCTCTCCTTCGCCCACCTCCCGTTCTTCGCCAGCGTAAGTTGTTGGCCATGGTGTTGGGCCTCTGCGCCGGAGCGCCGCTGTTCAGCGCCACTGCGCCCGCGGAAAAGATTGAATTCAGCCGGGACATCCTGCCGATCCTCTCGAAGAACTGCCTCCTTTGCCACGGCCCCGACGAGGGAACCCGCGAGGCCAAGCTGCGTCTGGATTCCCGGGAAGGCCTTTTCCGCACGCGCGAAGGCTTCACCGTCGTCGTTCCCGGGAAGCCGTCCGAGAGCGAGCTGATCGCCCGGATCACTTCAAAGGATGAGGACGAGGTCATGCCGCCAAAGGAGTCGCACAAGCAACTCACCGAGGCGCAGATTGCCTTGCTGAAACGCTGGGTCGCCGAGGGCGCGCCTTGGGGCAAACACTGGGCCTATGAAGCTCCCCGTCGGCCCGCCGTGCCGGTGCTCAAGGACAAGTCCCTCGTCGCGCGCAACCCCATCGACGCGTTCGTGCTCGCCCGGCTGCAAGCTGAGCGCCTCAAACCTTCCCCCGAAGCCGATCGCCGCACCCTCGCGCGCCGGCTCAGTTTCGATCTGGTGGGCCTGCCTCCCGAGGCCAAAGCCGCCGAGGCTTTTTTGGCCGACCAACGTCCCGACGCGTACGAGCGTTACGTCGACGTTCTGCTCGCCTCGCCGCATTTCGGCGAACGCTGGGGCCGGCATTGGCTCGACCTTGCCCGCTATGCCGACAGTGGCGGCTATCTGAACGACACCCTCCGCCCCTACGCCTACCTTTATCGCGACTGGGTGATCAACGCGATGAATCGCGACCTGCCCTTCGATCAATTCACCGTCGAGCAAATCGCGGGCGATCTTCTGCCGAACGCCACGCTCGAGCAAAAGATCGCGACCGGTTTCCATCGCAACAGCCTCAAGAACGACGAGGCCGGGGCTGACCTCGAGCTCGACCGCTGCAAGGCCGCCGTCGATCGCACCGCCACGACTGGCGCCGTTTGGCTCGGCCTCACCGTCGGCTGTGCCGAATGTCACACCCACAAATACGACCAGATCACCCACCGCGAATTCTACCAACTGTACGCGTTCTTCAACAGCACCTCCGAACGCAATGTTCCGGCGCCGCGGGCCGATGAACTCGCCGCTTACACGAAGAAAGTGACCGCGTGGGAGGCCGAGGGGACGAAGCTCGAAACGCCACTGGAGGCCTACCTGGCCACGCTGCTCGACACCCAATTACCCGCGTGGGAAAAAACGCTGCAGTTGCCCGCGGAGCGCTGGACCGTGCTGAAACCCGCCGCAGTTACGGTCATCACCGAAGACGAGGAACGCGCGCTGGAGCCGGAGGAAGACCACTCGATCGTACCGACCGAACGGGATCCGCTGAAAACCAAGTACCTCGTCGAAGCGAGCGTGGAACTGAAGGGCGTGACGGGCTTTCGCCTGGAGGCGCTGGCCGAGCTCGGCCAGAACGTCGGCCGGAGCAAGAGCGGAGATTTCGCGCTCGGGGAATTTTCCGTCATGGTGCGTCCGCCCAACGGATCCCAACACAAAGTGGAACTCGCCACCGCGCGGGCGGATTTCTCGGGGAAGGGGGGCGCGGAAAAAGCCATCGACGGCGACATCGCGTCGGGCTGGACCATCGCGCCGCAGACCACGTCGTCGCACGTCATCCTGTTTGAGCTGAAAACGCCGGAGGATTTTCCGGCCGGTTCCACGCTGTTTTTCACCTTGGAACACAAGAGCGTGGGACTGATGAGCCGGTTCCGGCTTGCGGCCACGACCGGCACGCAGCCGCTGCAGCCCACCACCATGCCGGACAGCGTGGTCGCAACCCTCGACACGGCGCGCGCCCAACGCACTCCCGCGCAAGTCGCCGAACTCGCGCGCTATTTCGCGCGCCATGCTGACGAGGCAGGCAAAAAACTCTTTGCGCCCATCGTGCAGCACGCCACCCGGAAGCCGCCTTTCCCCAAAACCGCCGCGCCGATCCTTGGCCTCAGCGAACGCAAAACCCACATCCACATCCGCGGCGATTATCAGCAACCAGGCGATGAGGTGCGGCCGGGCACGCTCGAGGTGCTCCACCCCCTAAAGCCACGCGGCCCGACCGCCGACCGACTCGATCTCGCTCGCTGGCTGGTCGATCCCGCCAATCCCCTCACGGCCCGCGTCACCGTTAACCAAATTTGGAAGAACCTCTTCGGGCGGGGCTTGGTGGCCACCGTCGATAACTTTGGTTCCCAAGGCGATCGGCCTTCCCATCCGGAACTGCTCGACTATCTGGCAACCGAGTTCGTCCGGCTCGGCTGGAGTCGCAAACAACTGATCCGCCTCATCGTCTCGTCCACCACTTACCGCCAAAGTTCTGCGGGCCGCGCGGACCTCACCGAGCGCGATCCGCTCAACGTCCTGCTCGCCCGCCAAAGCCGGCACCGGCTCGAAGCCGAGGTCGTGCGCGATGTTTTCCTGGCGCAGAGCGGCCTGCTCAACCGCGAGATCGGCGGTCCCAGCATCTACCCGCCCCTGCCCGCCTTTGTCACCGCGTTTGGTCGCAACAAGACCTGGCCCGAGACCACCGGGCCCGAGCGTTACCGGCGCGGCATGTACATCCATCTGCGGCGCAATGTGCCTTATCCGATGCTGCTGACCTTCGACGCGTCCGACACGAGCGTCGCCTGCACCCAGCGCGAACGCTCGAACTCGCCGTTGCAGGCGCTGACGTTGCTCAATGATCCCGTGTTTTTTGAATGCAGCGAGCAACTTGGGGAGAAGCTCGCGGCCGACCCCGCTCCGCTCGAGCAGCGGCTGCAGCAGGGTTTCACCCACTGCCTGAGCCGCCCGCCGAAAGCCCTGGAACTGGAGGCGATGCGCGCGCTGTATAGCGATCAGTTGAAACTCGCCAACGGCGACAGCCGGCTCGCGATGGTGGCGGTCACGCGCGTCATTATGAATCTGGACGAATTTATCACCCGCGAATAACCCTGCCCCCATGTTACACAGCCGGCGAAAATTCCTCATGCAGACGTGTGGCGGCATTGGCGGCCTCGCGCTCACGCAGTTGCTGCAGGGCGACGGCCTGCTTGCCGCCACCGCCGCGGGCGGCCCCGCGCGCACGCATCACAAGCCGAAGGCGAAAAACTGCATCTACATTTACCTCGAAGGCGGCCCGAGCCAGATGGATCTCTACGATCCGAAGCCGATGCTGAACAAGCTCGACGGCCAGGCGTTGCCCGAATCGCTGACCAAGAACATGCGGTTCGCGTTTCTCGCGAAGGAGTCGGCCCGCGTCATGGGCTCGCCGCGAACCTTCAAGCCCCACGGCCAGTGCGGCATGGAGCTTTCCGACTTGCTCCCGCACATCGGTTCGATCGCAGACGACATCTGCCTCGTGCGTTCAATGCACACGGACCAGTTCAACCACGTGCCCGGGCAGTTGTTGATGAATACGGGTTCGGCCATTTCCGGCCGGCCCAGCATTGGCTCGTGGCTCAGTTACGGCCTCGGCAGCACCTCGAAAAATCTCCCCGAGTTCGTGGTCCTCATTTGCGTCGGTCGAGGCGTGCCGGGCGGCTCCGCGAGCTGGTCGAGCGGCTTCCTGCCTTCGAAATATTCCGGCGTGATGTTCCGCAACGACGGCGCGCCCGTTTTGAACCTGGAAAATCCGCCGAGGATCACCACCGCGATGCAACAGCGCAGCATCGAGGGGGTGAACCAGCTCAACGCCTTGCGTCTGGCCGAGGTGGCCGATCCCGAAATCGAGAGCCGGATCGCGGCCTACGAACTCGCGTTCCGCATGCAAAGCGCGTCGCCGGAACTGATGGACTTGTCGGGCGAATCGAAGGCGACGCTCGACATGTACGGCGTCGACCGTTCCGAGCCCAAGATCGATGCGGGCGTCGGCGGCACGGGTCTCTTCGGCACCTTCGCGCGCAACTGCCTGATGGCGCGCCGGCTGATCGAACGCGGGGTGCGCGTAGTCAACGTGATCCACGCTTCGTGGGACCATCACAGCGCCATCAACACCCAGCTCCCGCACAACTGCGCGATGGCCGACCAGCCCATCGCGGCGCTCGTCAAGGATCTCAAGCAACGCGGCCTGCTCGAAGACACGATGGTCATCTGCGGGTCCGAATTCGGCCGCACCGCGCTCGGTGAAAATCGCCCCGGCGCCAAGGTCACGGGCCGCGATCACCACCCCAACGCGTTCAGTCTCTGGCTGGCTGGCGGCGGCATCAAGGGCGGCCAGGTGATCGGCGAGACCGACGATATCGCGTGGAACGTCACCAAGGACCCCGTCCACGTGCACGACCTGCACGCCTCCATCCTTCACCTCTTCGGCTTCGATCACACGCGGCTCACGTATCGTTTCCAAGGCCGCGATTTCCGGCTGACCGACGTGGCAGGCCACGTGGTGCCGAAACTCTTCACGTAAGGCCGGCGCTATTCAGGCGAAGGATCGTAGCGGAAAGCGGGGGCATTCCGTCGCCCGGCCAGCCAAATCCCACGAAAAGCTCACCCTTTCCGTAGCGCCCCGAAATCAGCCCTGGGCCAGGATTCGATCGCCGGCGGAAGCATCAACGCGTCACCGCGGCCAAAAACCACTCCACGGCGAAGGTCGTGAGCTGGCCGCCGGGCCCGTTCAGATTGAAATCGAACGCATGCGTCGCCCACGGCAGTGAAATGAAGGCGTGCGGGACACCCTGCTCCGCGAGACGCGCCTGCAGCCGTTCGCTGTGCCGGTGCCAGACCAGCGTGTCATTCCGGCCATGCAGTAACAAAGTGGGCGGGGCCGATGACGTCACGTGTTGCAACGCGCTCGCGCTGTCATACGCGGCCGCCGCGACGGCTGGCGGCCCGCCGAGATACTGCCGCATCAGGTTGGGCGATTTGATGGCGTCGTCCTCACGGGCATGCGCGTAGCCAAAATGAAGATCGGACGGCGCATACAATCCGATGATTCCGCGAATCGCCGGATCTTTCATGGCATAACCCACCGCCTCCACGATCTGCCCGCCGGCCGACCGTCCCAGCAACACGAGCCGCGTGCCATCGACGCCGAGCCGGGCGGCATTCGCTTTGAGAAAGGCGATGGCCGCGAGCAGATCGTCGCGTTGCGCGGGCCAGATGAATTTGGGCGCGAGCCGATATGACACCGCCGCCACCGCATACCCCCGACCCGCGAGCCAGCGATTCAACAAGGGCAACTGCTTGCGATCCCCTGAATCCCAGCCGCCGCCGTGCACCACGATGACGCACGCCGGGGGCCTCGAGGACCCCTCGGCCGTGCGGGCAGCCGGATAAAGATCGAGCGCGAGGTCGCTGGCAAACACGTGCGTTACCGGTGTGACACCGGTCGGACCCGGCTCCACCCAGCCGGCCGCAGAAAATGCGTCGCGACCGATCGCGACACGCCCCAACGCGCTCGCGAGTTTTCCCGGCAAGGTGCGCGCGACACTCCACGCGTCGATCGTGGGTTTGAGAAAAAATCCCGTCGCCGCCAAGCCCAGCAAAACCAGTCCTGCTGCGCTGGCCAGTCCGGGACCACGCGACGACCACGCCGCGGCGGCGAGGCCGAGGGACGCCAGCGCCAGCCAATGCCCATACTCGCCGGCCAGCACCGCCAATCGCCACTGCGACCAGTCCGGCGACTTGAACACCGTCAGGGTGCTGAGCGCGAACAGAGGAAAGAGGGCGGAGAATAAAAACCAGCGCAGCATGAAGCGCCTACGTTCCGGAAGCGCCGGCAGAGGCGCCAGTGCAAAGATCGTCCCCTCGGTTTCCCGGCGCGGCCCCTGCGGGCCCCACCCGGATCCCGCAGGCCAGGCTTTCCTTTTGCTTTTTTTCTGCCCTCTTTTCGCGACGACTGCATGGTGCGCCGCCTCGATCAACTCCTTTCCAACCTCGGTTACTGCTCACGGCGTGAAGCCCGTGACTGGGTCAGCGCGGGTAGCGTTACCGTCGCCGGACAGCCAGCAGACGATGTCGCGCAAAAAGTGTCGCCCGGCGAGGTCCAGGTGGACGGCGAACCGCTCGATCACCCGGACGGCCTGCTCCTGCTGCTGAACAAGCCGCTGGGGCTCGTATGTTCCCATGACGGGCGTGAAGGCCCGAGCGTTTACACGCTGCTCCCGGAGCGCTGGCGCCGGCGCAATCCCACGGTCACGAGCGTCGGCCGGCTCGACAAGGACACGAGCGGATTGCTGTTGCTGACCGACCAATCCGCGCTGGTGCACCGATTGACGTCGCCGAAGCACAAGGTGCCGAAGATCTATCGCGCCACCGTGGACCGGGATGTTCCGCCCGAGCTCGCCGCGTGGTTCGCCAGCGGCACGCTGGTGCTCGAGGACGAGGAGAAGCCGTGTGCGCCGGCGGGCCTGCAGGTGATTTCGCCCCGCGAAGCCGAGCTCACGCTGACGGAAGGCCGCTTCCACCAAGTCCGGCGGATGTTCGCCGCGGCCGGGCTTACCGTGCTGACGCTGCACCGGGCGCAATTCGGTGATCTCACCCTGGGCGGGCTCGCTCCGGGCGAGTGGCGCGAACTGCCGCTGGATACGTTTAGCGCCCGGCCTGCCGTCCTTCAAAACGGTGATTCGGCCACTCCGCTCGGATAATAGGCTTCAACCCCGTCGTTTCCGCGTACATCTGTGAGCCCATGTATGACTTCCCCCTCACGGGCGCCCAGAAATCCCGGTTGCGCAGCCTCGGCCAGAAACTTGAGCCCGCGCTGAAGGTCGGCCGCGGCGGACTCACGCCCGCGTTTTTCGCCGAACTGCAACGGCTGCTGCGCTCGCACGAGCTGGTAAAGCTGCGCTTTCTCGGCGCCGAACGGGAAGAACGCGCCGAGCTCTGCGTCCGCATCAGCGACGAAGGCCGGTGTGTTTTCGTGAGCATGGTGGGCCACACCGCATTGTTCTACCGGCAGCACCCGGACCCCAAGGCGCGCAAGATTACGCTGGAGGAGTGAGGCGGCGTGGGGTGGCGAGGTGACGCGCAGGGATGCTGCTTGCCCTGAACGACCACGCGACCGCCCGCGTAATTCACCTCCCCGGGCGCATCGGGCAACGCCTTGAAAGAGGGACGAGCAGGATGGCTTTGAATGGCCTTGTCCTTGGTCGGGCGTAACCCGTGCTCATGATCTTGATTTTAATCGTGATCCCGCTGCGGTTCCGGTTTCGGATCGCAGCGATCGGCCCCCCGCGAGCAGGATCACAGCACGGGTAAATGCCCGATTCAAACCGTGAAGGAAGGCATCCTCACTCCACCCGCTCGACATCGACGTAGAGCGCCTGCAGCCGCGGCGCGTCGTGCACATACAGCAGCCGGCCGGGGCTGACCTCAGCAATCGCCATGTAGTTAAATCCGCGTTCGTCGGTGATCACTTGGTGGAATCCCCAAGTCCGGCCCTTGTCCAAACTGAACATCAGGTTCGATCCGTTGCGGCCGTAACTGCACGCCAGCACTCCATTGCTCATATAAACGAGATCCGGATCGACGCTGCCTTCCTCTAACGCGACCGGCGACTCCCAGGTTTTGCCGCCATCATTCGACCAAATCTGCTCGAAGGGTTCATACCCGCGCGTCCGCAACACCGCGGTCATCTCCGTTGCCGAAAAACGCACCACGGCCGGTTCGTGCCGCTTCGCGCGGGAAAGGGTTGAGTAGTGCGTCCACGTGAGCCCGCGGTCCGCGGACTTCAACAACATCGGGGCCGACCCGTAAACGACCGCCATCAGTCCCCCGTTCGGTTCGTTCCAGATATGCCGGTCAAACGCCACCAAGTTGATCGTTTCCGGCACGCGGATCAGGTTTTCCGTCATCGCAAACGTGCCCGACTTTTCGTCGAAGCGGTGCGTCATCCCGATGAAAACGCCTTTCTCGCGGTCATACTTGGCGGTCCAGCGCGATACGCCGATAATGGTGTGGTCCGGCAGCCGGATCATCGGCAGCGGAGCAAACGACTTGTACTGCATGTCGCGCACCGGTTGCCAGGTCTTGCCGGCGTCGGTGGATTTTAAAACCCCGTAGGGTTCCAGCACGGCGTCCGGACCCTGGGCCACGCTCATCAGCAGCACGCCCTGGCCGACGTTGTACATATAAGGACGCGTGTTTTTCCCGATGATGCCATACGGCCGGATTTGCGGATCGCCCGTCGGCAATCCCGGGATGTCCCACGGCGCGCTCATCGTGATTCGCAGTTTGGGTTTCTCCGGTAGCTGGCGCACGGAACGCAGGCCCAGCCTGACCGAGGCCCAGTGCGATTCGCCCCTCAGGTTGTTCGAGTTGGAACCAAATTGAATAAAAGCCTCCGGCGCTTCCGCCTTTTTCCAGAACGCCCCTTCCCCCTGGATCCGGCGCTTGCCGTCGACGTCAATGCTCATGCCCTTCCCGCGTATCACCAACCGGTAGGTGTGGAACTCACTCTTCGCATCCATCATCACGATACGATCCAGGAACGTCGCGATCTTTTGGGGATGCAGCACGAGACCTTCCTGCCGCTGGCCATCGCTGACGAGCACGCTGGCCGGCCAGCCCTGGAGCGACGGCCAGTAGAGGAACGCGCCCATTCCGCGCGGGCCCTCCTCGCCTTTGCTCGACGTCACCGACTCCACGCGTACCCGAGCTTCGACAACCACTTCCTTCGCAGGATCGGGCGTCCAGGCGATGCGGAAGGCGCCCATCGCGGTGGTCTTGTCATCGAGCACTCTCAAGGCCCCGCCTTCGATGCGAGCCTTCGCCGCCAACTCACCCACCGGGGACCACCCTTGTTGCTGCGGGAGGGTCTTGCCGTCATAGGTAACGAGCCAGGTAATATCCTCGCCGGCGGCCTGCGCCGAAACCGGGCCGATACCTGCGCAGACGAGACCGGCCAAAACGGCGGAAGAAATTAGGACAGTTAAACTGAATCCGCCGGAAGACCGATTTTGCGATTGGTTTTTCATGGGGCGTTCGGAAATTTCAGGGCAAACGCATTCGCGGCGTTCCGCCCAAAACGGCGGCTCGATGCCGGGGAGGGACGATCTGTGCCGCGTGCTTCATTGACTGGAGCTGTACGTGGATCGCGAGGATCGGACGGCCATCCCAATGGGGATTGAAAAGGTGGAGGTGCGCAGCGCAGACCCGGTCGCGAACGAAGTCCTGCAACTCCTCGTCCCAAGCCTGCTGGTCGTGCGCGGTAAAATCGCGGGGAGCATGAGCGCTCCCGTTTAAATCCGCCACTTGGCCTGGCGCAGCAGGGCCAGCTTCGGCGCCTTCATTCCCTCATACCACACCGTAAGCAGGGTGCCGTCGGCCAGTTCGACCGTGCTGGGGTAGCCGAGATCGCCGTTCAAGCCGTCGGCGGACACGACCATTTCGTCTCCCCACGATTTCCCGTTGTCGCGGCTGATGCGCGCCCGATTGCCATAGGGTGGCTGGCGAAAACCGTACGTCATCAGCAGACGGCCATCACCGAGGCGCAGCAGGTGCGAGGGAAAGCCATAGCAAACTGGGTGCGGCTCGCTCCACGTCCGGCCTTGATCGGAGGACTCGGTCTGCAGCGTCCAGCGATTGCCTTCGTTGTGATTGCGAATCTGGGCGACGAGCGTGCCATCGGCGGCTTCGACGGCATGCAGTTCGTGGTAACGGGAACCGCGGTCGCCTTTGCGGGTGGGGATATCCGCCAGCCACTGCCAGGTAAGGCCATCGTCTTTCGATTCGGCGACCCCGATTTTCCGTTCTGCGGCCCACAACTTTTTGCCGGCGTAGAGCAGCCGGCCGTCCTTCAGTTGAATCGGCCCATGCGGACTGTTTACGATCGTCGCGATGCGCGGGGACCAGGTGAGCCCGCCGTCGGTGGAGCGAATGCACCACTGACCGAGCTCGGCTTTGCGCTCCTCCTCGCTGAGTCGCGCGTGCGCGGCGTTCCACTTGGCCAGTTGCTCCGGTGGCATGCCCTGCGACACCCAGCCCTTCGGACTTGGCGTTGCGAACACGCTCGCCGTCTTGAGATGCTCCTCGTACGCGAGCGAAGTAAAGGTGCTAACAATCAACGAACCTTTGGTCGTCTCAATGACGCCCGAGTCACGATCGTCGATTGCGCTGTCAAACAACACCCGCGGCCAGGTCCATGTCGCGCCATCGTCCCGTGAAGTCATGGCATGCACCTGCCCGAACGGGCACACATGCGACTCGCGGCCGCCCGACCACGTCACCCACAACTCCCCGTTCCGCCGGCGCGCCACGGTCGACCAACCGTGGTAATACTCCGGCTGCTGCGAAATTACTTTTGTCTCGAGAATCTTGGGAGCGGCTGCAGCCCCGCGCGCGATCCACGGCGTGGCGAGGGATATCGCCGTGAGCTGAGACGCCTGCGTGAGGAAGTGGCGGCGGGTGGGGAGTCGGGGTTCAGGGGTCATGGAAAAGACAAATACAACGGGGGAAAACGAGGAGATGAGTGGGCGATGCCGCAACTTACGGGCCGCGAAGGCGTTTTCACGCCCTTTTCCCCATCATTTTGCTAACGCGCTTTACTCCCAGCGAAAACCCGCCGCCGAACTCGCGAGCGCAACGAACGGCCGCGGCAATGCCCCGGCCCGCCCCCATCTTTCTCTTTCCTCTTTATCTTTCTCCCGTACTTTGCGCCGCCGAACATCCCCTACTTACCCCGTCACCGCCGCGAGGATACCTCATTTCCGCAGCGCCGCCTGGGTCTCGTGATATTGCGCCCACGCCGCTGCCTGCAGCGATGACACCTCCGCGGCCGGAATTTCCGCGGGCGCGGCGAGGCCCACCGGACTTCGCCCGGTAAGAACGCTGTAGATTCCGCACGCATAAATATACGAGCCCCACAGGCCAGGGTGCGCCTTGTCTTTGGCAAAGAGGCTTTCCATTCGTTCCACCGGAGGCTGGGAGCCAAAGTATCGAGTGTAAGCCGGACTCGCATCCACGATGGCCACCTGGAGTTCGCGTCCCAGGTCCACATGCAGCCGGTGCAGCCGTTCGAAGCCCTGCGGATAGTCGCTCAGGATGGAAGCCGTGCCGAACAGCACCGTTTTCGCGCCGTTGCTCCGGATGAGTTCATGAAACTGGCGCGCGAAGGTCTGGAAGACCGGCGGGTCGACGCGGTAAATTTCCTGCAACACCACGTAATTCCACCCGCCACTCGCAATCATCCCTCGCGCGGTATCGGGTCCATCGCCCGCCTCCCAATGACTGCGCAACGAGGCCCCGCCCTTCACGCAGCCGCTGATTTGGAGCTGCGGCGCGCCGCGGTCTGACTCGGCCAGCGTCTCGAGCAAACGGTTTTTCACCAGCAGCGGGTACTGGCTGTTGCCGACCAACAACACGCGGAGCGTCTTGCGCGGGGCCGGCAGCAGGGATGTGATCGCCTGCGCCACCTGCCGCGACTGCAGCGCCGTGCCTTCCGCCGTGAAATGCACCCCGCCGCCGTCCCACCCCGGTTTCGGGTGTTTCGCGACGAGCGTATAGAGATCGTTCACCTCCAAACCCGCAGCCCCGATGTGGGACGCGGCGATCCGGTTGCGGTCGATGACACCCTGGTCCAGCGCCCCCTCCTCCTTTGGTCGACGGGGCGTGGTGGTGGCCCAAACCAGCTTGGCGCCGGGCGCATAGCGTTGGAGCGTGGCGAGCACGTCCGCGAAACCGGTGCGGAAACCGTCGAGCCCGCCGTGCAGCCCGTAGTTGAACTGGATCACGGAGTAGGCGTTCTGCCGCAGCACGAGTTTGATTTCGTCGAGCAGCGCGGGATCGCCGACCGCCTTCGAAGTGCCGAGCAGGGAAACGTAGGCCTTGTCCTTGAGCGCGGCGGACACCTCGGCCGAATAGCGCACGGTGATCGAGTCGCCGATCAGCAGCACGAGCGGCAGGTCTGGCCCGTTGGCCGGCCGGGTTTTGAGCGTGATGGTACACCAGTCATGCGCTTCACGCGGCGTGCGGTAGTCGTAGCGTTCCTCCGCTGCCGCTCGGGCAAAAGCCACGCAGGCGAGACCCAGCAACACGAAAAAGGGACGGGCAATCTTCATGGGGAAATAGGTTCATCGGAGCGCGTTCTGCGGCGCCGAAAGCAATGATCGAAACGCCCAGGCATCTGGCTCAAGGCTTCGGCTTCTGCGCCGCTGCCGTGTACTCCCGATACCGCTCCGCCACCTGCGCGCTCACCGGATCGCCGTGGTGAAAATAAAAACGGTGCCGCAGCCTCAGCACGGTGCCGGCGGGAATCGTAAAGTCGCCCGAGTGCGTGGCACAGGCCGGGCAATTCGTGCCCGCCGGCCGGCAAACGAGCGTCTTGTGGTCCTCGTAGTTGCCCTTGAAGTGATCGGTCCCAAAACGATTTGCCGTGATCAGCCCATAGGTGCGCGCATGCCAAGGCGTGGGGAAACGCACGTTTGCCGGATGATCGAACATCGCAATGCCCACCGTTTTTCCGGAGGGGTCCGGGCCAAAATAATCCGCCCATTCCGCGCGTTTGCCCCAAGCCGCCTCGTTGCGGTCGCCGCGACTATTCACGATCGAGCCCTGCCCTTTTTCACCCTTCTCCGACTCGACCTTCATCGTTCCGGCCACGCGGACGAGCAGACCGCCATCGCGCTTGTCGCCCATGATCACCGGCGCATCCCCCGGGTGCAGCTCGATATCGTAATCCATCAGCAAATCCCGGTTCGCGAGCGGCGTGAACACCAGTCGCACCTTTTCGCGTAGCACCAGCTTGCCGTCGCCGAGCCAGCGGTTCCAGAGCACGATTTCACCCTTCGGCCCCGAAGTCGTGCGCTCGATTTTTTCCAGCTTTACCTCGGCGGACTGCCCGGGCTTCGGCGTGGCGGGCGACCACCAGAAGTTGAACCCGTTCACATCGCTGTGCGAAAACCGGATCGAGCGATGATGCGGATGATCCGCGTCCTCACCCGCCACGCCAGCCTTCATGGGAAAGTGCCGCGTGACGTTCTCCCCGTTCGGTCCCACGACGGGATAAAGATACGGTCCAACCCAATCCTGATGCTGCCATTCGGTAAAAACCTCGCCATCGATCGTCACCCGGATGCGATCCGCGAGTTCCGTGATGGCCACCGCCGCCGCCAGTCGACTCACGGCGAAAAGCCCCACCGCCATCGCCAGCGTTCGCCGTATACTCATTCCGACATCAAAGCCAAAAAGCCCGCTCCGTCGATGGTGAGTTCACTGCCCCCGCCATCTTTCTCTTTCCTCTTTATCCTTCTCTTTCTCCCGGATTTTCAGCCGCTCCGCGCTCCTGCTCCCCTCCCGTCCAGCCATCGCCGTCCCTCGCATCCATCCAGCACTGACCGGTCCGCTCGACCCGATGGCGCACTCGATCACGATTACGATCATGAGCAAGAGCAGGAGCCGGAGGCATCCGCCCTCCTTGCACGCCGTCGCAAACTCGCCAACGTCCTGCCTCCATGCCGCCGTTCCTCTCGCGTTCCGAGATCGAATCCATTGCACCCGCGATCGACGCGATCGTGCCGCCCACCCCGCAGTTTAGCTGGCCGCTGCTCAACCAGCGCGCCGGATGCGAACTGTGGGTCAAGCATGAGAACCATACCGCCATCGGGTCGTTCAAGATTCGCGGAGCGTTGCAGTACCTCTCGCAGCTCCAACGACGTGAACCTGCCGTCAAGGGCGTGATCGCCGCCACCCGCGGCAACTTCGGCCAGGCGGTCGCCTTCGCCGCCGCGCGGCATCAGCTCTCCGCCACCATCGTCGTACCGCATGGCAACAGCACGGAAAAGAACTGCGCCATGCGCGCGCTTGGCGCCGAGCTGATTGAGCACGGCGAGGACTTTCAGGCGGCGCTCACGCACTCCGCGGCCATCGGCGCCGAGCGCGGGCTCCACCCGATTCCGTCCTTCCATCGTGACCTCGTCTGGGGCAACGCGGTCTCGACGCTGAAGTTTCTTTCGACCGTTCCGCTGCTCGACTCAGTATACGTCCCCATTGGGCTTGGCTCCGGGATTTGCGGCATGATGGCCGCCCGCGACGCGCTCGGCTTGCCGACCAAGCTCATCGGTGTGGCCTCGGAGCGCGCGCCCGCGATCGCGCATTCCTTTGCGAGCAAAAAACTTTCCCCGTATCCGGCCACGACGCGCATTGCCGACGGCATGGCCTGCTCCACTCCGCACCCCGACGCGCTCGCGCTTCTGCTCCAGGGCGTGGAGCGCATCGTCCAGGTCTCGGACGAGGAAATCGAAGCGGCGATGCGCGCGTATTTTACAGACACGCACAATGTCGCCGAGGGCTCCGCCGGCGCGGGTCTGGCCGCGGTCTTGCGCGAACGCGAAATGGTCGCAGGCCAGCGGGTCGGCGTGGTGTTTACCGGGGGCAACATTGACGCCGCCGTGTTTACCCGGGTGCTCGGCGCCGCCGGGGTTTAGCGAACGCCGCTCTCACTCCCGCCGCCCCCGCGCCCCGGGGCGTGGAGCGCCAGGTCTGGCCACCAACCAACTAACGCGTTGCCGCCCCGATTCGTAGGCGCGGGCGCAGCGGCTCCTTGACTCGCTTCTTCCGGGCCCAAGTAAATGGAGCATGATTCAAGTCCAAAGCTCCCGTCTCCTTCGCCGTGTCGCCCTCGGCGCCGTTGGCTTGCTCACCCTGGGCCTCCTGCTCGCTCCTGGTTGCAAGCGGCCGCCGGGCGGCAATCCGAAAGTTCCCGCGGGCGCCAAAAGTTCGGGCGGCAAACATGCCGTACTCGAAACCGACAAGGGGACGATCGAAGTGGAGTTGCTCGCGGCCGACTCACCGCGCGCCGTCGAAAATTTCCGGCTGCTCGCCGAACACGGCTACTACAACGGCCTCACCTTCCACCGCATCGTGAAGGGTTTCATGATCCAAGGCGGCGATCCGATGGGCGACGGCCGCGGAGGCGAGAGCGCGTGGGGCGGCAAGTTTCCCGATGAAATCAAAGCTGATTCGGAGCTCTACAAAGGCGGTTACCGCCGCGGGCTGCTGGCAATGGCCAACGCGGGACCCGACACCAATGGCAGCCAGTTTTTCATCATGCACCAGGACTATCCGCTGCCGCCGGCCTATGTGATCTTCGCCAAGGTGGTGCGCGGGCTCGACATCGTCGACGCGCTCGCGGGCATGCCCACTACGCTCGGCATGGATGGCGGCATGAGCAAGCCCGTCACGCCGCCGGTATTGCGCAAGGTTACGATCCGACCGTAACGCGCGGCGCAGCCGGACTCGCCCACGCGCCACCCGTTGGAGATCGGCGGGGGGCGGCGCGTGCGACGTCGGCCACGCTCACGCCACGCGTAAAACCCCACGCGAAAGTTGCCAACGCGCCGCGCTCCGGGCAGCGTGGTTCTCCGTATTGAAATCGCCTCACCCCCGCTGACTGGAAGAGTGATCCCCATGAACATCCGACTGAAACTTCGCGCTCCCGACTGGTCCCGCATTTTTCTCCCGCTCGCTCTGCTGGCCTGCTTTGCGACGCCGGCATCTGCCGCCGAGGCCACCTGGAAGGCCGGTACCGCCACCACGGATATCACGCCCGCGCCAGGCCACTGGATGGCAGGCTTCGGCAACCGCACGCGTCCCGCCGAGGGCACGCTCCACCCGCTGTACATAAAAGTCGTGGCGCTGGAGGACGGCGCCGGCCACCGAGCGATTATCATGAGCAGCGATCTGCTCGGCATCCCCCAATCGATCTACAACAACACCTGCGCTGCGCTGAAGCAGAAATTCAATCTCGAGCGGGCGCAGATCATGCTCAACGCGTCTCATTCCCATTGCACGCCCGTGCTGCGGAACGCGCTGTTCGACGCGTACCCGATTCCCGAAGCGATGTTTGCGAAGCAGGTGGAAATCATCAACCGCTACTCCACGGAACTCGAAGGCAAGATCGTGGACACCGTCGGCCGCGCCCTGGCCGCCCTCGCGCCCGCGCGCCTCTCCTCCGCCGAAGGTGTGACGCGCTTTGCGGTCAATCGCCGCAACAATCTGGAAACCGCCGTCAACCAGATCCGCGCCGACAACGCCCTGAAAGGGCCGGTCGATTACAGCGTGCCCGTGCTCTCGGTGACGGACCTCAAGGGTGAGTTGAAGGCGGTCGTCTTCGGCTACGCCTGTCACAACACCTCGCTGAGCATTTATCAATGGGCGGGCGACTATGCCGGTTTCGCGCAGATGGAGCTGGAGCGCAGTCACCCCGGCGCCGTCGCGATGTTCTACATGGGTTGTGGCGCGGATCAAAACGCGCTGCCGCGGCCCGGCCCGATCGTCTCGGAACGCTATGGAAAAATGCTCGCGAGCGCCGTGGAGGAAGCATTGCTGCAAAACCCCACGCCGCTGGCGGCGAAGCTCGTGACCGCGCATTCGTTCACCACGCTCCCGTTTGGCGATAGGCCCACGACAGCTGAACTGGAAAAAATTGCCGCCGATCCGCGGGCCTCCAACCAGCGCTGGGCGAAGCGACTCCTGGACGAAGCGAAAGCGGGCAAGACCTTCGATAAAAATTATCCGTATCCCGCGCAGGCCTGGCTGCTCGGCGGCAAGCAACTCTGGATCACGCTGGGCGGCGAGGTCGTCGTCGACTACGCGCTCCGCTTCAAACGCGAGTTCGGCGAAAAAACCTGGATCGCCGCATACTGCAACGACGTGATGGCGTACATTCCGTCCGCCCGCGTCCTCAAGGAAGACAAGCCGCCGCGCGTGCCACTCCCGCGTTCCGGCTACGAGGGGAACACTTCGATGTACGTCTACGGACTGCCCGCGCATCGTTGGGGCGACAACGTCGAGGACCTCATTGCGCAAAGCGTCGGACAACTGGTGAAACAGGTGAAGAGCGCGAAATAAAATTGCCCGGCGTGATCATGCGCGGCGCGCCATTTGCGCCCGCGCCCGCGCCTCACCGAATCGGAGCGGAATCGGATCGAGGAAGTCATGGCGGGACGGGGCTTCGAATTGGATTACGATCACGAGCAGGATCAGGCCTTCGCCGGCGCTCCAACTTTCACCAGATCCGGTAGCCCATCATCAGGGCGGACACGCTCAGGATGAGCCCGCTCCAGAGCAGCGTCATCATCGTATAGCCCATGATCGCGCGGGCCGAGAGTTTGGCGAGCCCGAGCAAGGGCAGCGCCCAAAACGGCTGGAGCATGTTCGTCCACTGGTCGCCCCACGCGACCATCATGGCGGAGCGCGTGGCGTCGGTTCCCATCATCTTCGCCGCTTCCAGCGTGATCGGACCCTGCGCGGCCCACTGTCCGCCGCCGGAAGGCACGAACAGATTGATGATCCCTGCGGCCCAAAACTGAAACAGGTAAAAAGTTTCGGGGCGCGATAACGTCACGAACCAACCCGCCAGCACGGTCGCGAGGCCGGTCCCGATCATGATGCCCTGGATGCCGCCGTAGAGCGGGAACTGGAGCGCGATGCCGCCGGCGCCCTTCATCGCGACCTCGACGGCCTTCACATAGTTGAGCGGCTTCCCGTGCAGCAGCACACCGGCGATGAAGAAGGTGAACGTCAGGATGTTCAGATTGAGATCGAAACCCTTCGTGAAAAAATGCCACCCGAGGTAGGCAAGGCCAAGCGCGCCGAACGCCAGGTTGATCGCGGAGCTGTGATCGAGCCGTTCGGCGAACGTCGGATGCGCGGGACGCGGGACGCCGCCAGGGGCGGAGAGGTTCAGTGGGCCGGCCGGAGGCAAACCCACGGTGTCTTCCTTGCGCGGATGGATCAGCGCGAAGAGAAACGGCAGTGTGCCAATGATGAGGGCCGCGGGAACGAGATTGTACGGTTGAAAAATACTTTGCGTCACGGGCACCGCGGCGCCGGTCACCTGCTCGACGAAGTTTTGCGCGTGCTTCGGCGTCGCAATCACGAGCGGAATCGAACCGGAGAGCCCCATGTGCCAGCAGACAAAACCGCTGTACGCCGCGCCGATGAGACAGGCGAAATCGACCGCAGGATGGCGTCGCGCCATCTCCAGCGCCAGCAGTCCGCCCATGATCAGGCCGAAGCCCCAATTCAGCCAGCAACACCCACCGGAAAACAGGGCGACCATCATCGCGGCCTGCACCGGCGTGCCAGCACGATGGGCGATGCCCACGAGCAGACGGTTCATCGCCGGCGTGAGCGCGAGCGCATGGCCGGTGACGAGGATGAGGATCATCTGCATCGCAAAAGCCACGATGCCATAGATCCCATCGCCCCAGGCCTGCAGGGTTGGCAGAAAACCCGCGGAGGTGAACAGCAACGCCAGGCCTCCGGATAGAAATGTGAGGAGGATCGCGAGCAGGTAGGCGTCGGGGACGCAGCGGCGCATGAGGAGGGTGAAAAATGCAGCAAGTCGTCGCAGCATGGGAAAACTTCAGGGAAAAGGACGTGCCGCGGCGGGCGGGCCGAATCTCCGGGGCAGTACGGTGGCTAGGGCAATTTGCGCCCAGGACAAGCGGATTGCCGCACCGCCGCGCAGAGGCGCCGCGGCCACGTCTGAGCGGTTGACGCGAAATCGCTTCCGCAGTTGTTTGCGGCATGTTTACGATCATCGGAGGCGACGGAAAAGAGTACGGGCCGGTCACCGCCGACCAGATTCGGGCTTGGATCGGCGGCGGCCGCGCGAACTTTGACACCAAGGCCAAGGCGGTCGGATCCGACGAATGGCGCCGGATCGGTGACTACACGGAATTCACGGCGCCGGGCGAGGCGCCCCCAGCCCTGGTCGACGAATCCGTGCTGGCGGATCGCAGCCTGCGCCTGGGCGCAGCGGTGATCGATCGCGCGTGTGGCATGGTTGTCGCCCTGCCCGGAGCCTTGCTGCTGGGAGCGACGTTTTTGCGGGCGGTGCTCGAAGCGAGTCGGGGCGGTGAGTTGAATATGGAAGACGTTGATACGGGTCGCGCCGCGATCGGCGGTCTGGTCTTGGGCGCGGGTCTCCTGGTGCTGACGATCTTGCAGATTTGGATGCTGACCACCCGGGGTCAGTCGATCGGCAAGCGCATTATCGGTATTCGCATCGTGCGGGCGCCGGATGGCGGCCTCCCCGGCTTCGTGCACGGCTGGCTGCTGCGCAATCTGGTACCCGGCGTCATCTCCTTGCTGCCGTGGGTCGGCATGATGTTCGTCCTGGCCGATATCTTTTTCATCTTCGGTCCGGAACGCCGTTGCCTGCACGACTACCTCGCCGGCACCCGCGTAGTGAAGGTGTAAGCGGTGGGATGGCGGGCCGCGGAGCGCTTGTACAGCTAGGGGCTGCCCAAAATCATTCGCTTTATCTTTCTCTCGTAAATCCGCCACCGGGACACGCCGCAGCGAGCGAGATCACGAGTACAACAAAGCGGATCCCGTTTCCGCCTTTGCGCCGTCGACGCTTTTCTTGCGCCGGACCGCCTGTATTCCCTGACGCCGAACCCCACGCGGCGAAACTCAAACCACGCGGTCCACCATCGGTTCACCGCGTTCGAAAGCGCCGAGGTTGTGCAGGAAATGTTTCACGATGGCGGTATCCTGATCGCTGCGCCCGCCGGCGGTGTGCGGCGTCACAAAACAGTGCGGCGCGGTCCAGATCGGATCCTCCGGGGGCAATGGCTCGGTCGTGAATACGTCGAGATACGCCGCCCCGAGCCGCCCCGAGCGCAGCGCCTCGATCAACGCCGGTTGATCGACCGTCGTGCCGCGGCCGACATTGTAGAAACGGGCCCCTGGTTTGCAGCAAGAGAGCCGGCGGGCGTTCACGTAGTTTCGCGTGCTCGCATTGTCGGGCAGAATATTCACCACGTGATCCGCCGCCGCCAGTGCCGCGCTGACGTTCTCCTCCGGAATGATCCGCACGCCGCGTTCGCTGCGCGTTTGCCGGCGCACCGCGATCAGGTTCATGCCGAACGGCGCCAGTAACTCCGCCAGCCGGCGACCGATGGCCCCGAAGCCGAGCATCAGCACGGTCTGGCCCGTGAGCAGTCGCGACTCGTAGCGCCGCTCCGTGTAATGCCACGAATGGTCGGTCAACTGGTCGCGAAACGAGGGGAGCAACTGCCGGCCCAGCGCGAGCATCATGCCGAGCACATGCTGCGCGCAGGGATCCGCAAAAACGTCCGACACATTGGTAAAGGCGGCTCCGCGCGCCCGAAAATTGTCCCGAAACTCCGGCGTGTCGTAACGGGTGTAGCCGGCCGTCGTGACCTCAACCCACCGCAGTCGCGCACATGCCATGCACTGCGTTTCGTCGGGCTGGCCAAACGCCACGTCCGCCGTCGCGAGCGCCTCATCGGCTTTCCCGGCCACGAGCACGGAGGCGGATGCGTTGGCCGAAAACACGAGGTGATGATGGCGCGTCCCTTCCTTCAACAAGCGCGTGTCCGTTTCCGAGAAACGCGCATTGCACCAAATGGTCAGGGGGCCGGGTCTGCTATTCATGTTCGGAAAATTCGCACAGGGTGTGTACCGGGAGCGCAGCCGCGCGCAGCCGCGCCGATCCGCCCAGCTCCGGCAGGTCAATCACCGCCGCCACTCCGGCCACTTCCGCTCCCACGCGACGAAACAATTCCGCCGCGGCCAGGAGTGTCCCGCCGGTGGCGATCAGGTCATCGACGATCAATACCCGATCGCCCGGCAGACAGGCGTCCGCATGAATCTCGATCGTGGCGGAGCCGTATTCCAGCGCGTAGTCCGCCGACACGGTTTTGTAGGGCAGCTTCCCTTTCTTGCGCACGAGCACGAAGG
>JBEENF010000010.1:0-22139 GCA_041192325.1 Verrucomicrobiota bacterium | reverse complement strand
GACGGGGGTGGTTTACGGCCACCGCAACGGCAAGCCGGGCTATGGCGTGACGTTGTTTGGCACGACCGGCATCGTCGACGATCGCGAAGAGCGGGATTACCTCGGGCTCACGCGCCAGATTCTGCAATTTTTGCAAACAGGGAAGGCGCCGATCCCGATCGAGGAGACGCTCGAAATTCTCGCCTTCATGGAAGCAGCGGACGAGAGCAAGCGGCAGGGCGGAGTCCCTGTGGATCTGAAGGCGTTCATCGCGCGCCACGGCGGATCCCTTTGAGCCTGCGTCATATCCGGGAGGTGAATATCTTTCCCGTCCGGCGCTTCATCGCATGACCTCTACTTTCGCCTACCTTTGGCCCGTCGCCCTTTCCTTGGGCCGCTGGCGCTGTCATGTGCGCAAGGCCATCAACCCGACGGGCCCCGGTTCCGCCTTGGTCGGCACGCCGAATTTACCCTGCCCGGGGGCCTGCTGCAGCCATCCTTCGACGACCTGGTCAAACGAGGGCAGGAATGGCAGGGCGAGACCCTGCCTTCTTTCAAAAACAGCCTGCCGTTGCAGGACATGCGGAACGTCGTCACTTAGTTCGAGCAACGTTCGGCGGCATTCCTGCTGGCGATCGCAAGGCCCGATCAACTCCAACCCCCGCAAAATAAATTCAACCATGACGACTCTACCTGGAACTCCCGCTGCGATCGGACGACGGAAATTTCTCCAAACGGCCGCGCTCGGCGCCGTAGTCGGTTCCACGCTGTTGAAATCCCAGGCGGCTGCCGGACGCAGCGCGACGCCGGGAGCGCGAAAGGCCATGATCGCGCTCACGGTCAACCTCGAGATGAGCCGGAATTTTCCGGCGATCACCGACACCCGGTGGGATTACGAGAAGGGAAATCTCGACGCCGACAACAAACGCTATGCGGTCGCCCTGGGGCGCTTCGTGAAAAAACGCGGCGCGCTGGCCACCTATTTCGTCATCGGACAAACCCTCGAGCACGAGGATGTGAGCTGGCTGGAGGAGCTCCACCGCGAAGGTCACGTGCTCGCGAACCACACCTATGACCATGTGAACATGGTCGGGGCGAAGCCGGCGGACCTGCAGTTCCGTTACCGCCGGGCCCCGTGGCTCGTCGAGGGCCGGACCGCGGAGCAGGTGGTGGAAGAAAATGTGCGGTTGACCAATGCCGCGCTGCGCCAACGCCTGGGAATTAAGAAGGTGCGCGGATTTCGTTCGTCCAATGAATTTGAGACCGGTCTTGATGAACTGCCCAAGGTGCAGGAAATGTTGAAACGGCAGGGTTTCGATTGGGTGGGGACAAAATATGCGGCCGTGCAGGTGCGTCCCTTGGAAAGAGCCTCGGAGGAAATCTTTCGCGCCGTGGTCGAATCGCAGGCAAAGACGCAGCCTTATATCTATCCTTCCGGCCTCGTGGAGCTGCCGAAGGCCGCGCTTTCGGACATCTCCGCTTTCCGCACCGGCCGCTGGGGATTTGGCGATTATCTGGAGGCGACCCGCCGGGCGGCACAGTGGTGTATCGAGCATGGCGCCGTTTTCGATTTCACGGTGCATTCTTCCGTGCAGGTGGTGGTCGATCCGGAGTTCAAGGTTTTCGAAATGCTCTGCGACCTGGTGGCGAAGGCTCCGGACCGGGCCGAACTTGTCACGCTCGATCAAATGGCCGACCGGGTTCGCGCGGCGAAAACCGGCGGCTAGCAGAGCGGTTTTCCGGGCTCACCAACCTGACGCGCCTCGACGCGAGCACATCAACTCCCTGATTCCGACCATGCTCCGGAGCGGCGGCGGGGAACCGGAAGCGTCCATTTGACCGGGAGCGCCCAAGGCTCCACGGTGCCGCCGTGATTTCCGACGCGTTCGCCGGATTACAAAAGTTAATGCTTCCAGATCGCTGGCAAGCGCTCGCCTTGAGCGCCTTGCGCGAGGGAAAGGACGTGGTCGTGGACGCCCCGACCGGAGCGGGGAAAACTTACATTTTCGAGCGTTGGGCCGAGCAGACCAATTTTTCGCGGCGCGCGCTTTTCACTGTGCCCACGCGCGCGCTGGCCAACGACAAATTCGCGGAATGGCGGGCGCGCGACTGGCGGGTGGGCATCATGACGGGCGATTTGTGCGTCGATCCCGATGCGCCGATTGTCGTCGCGACGCTGGAGGCGGTGCAGAGTCACATCACCGAGTCGGCGCCGGCGGACAGCCGTCGGGTGGATATTCGCGCGCGACGGGAGACGCGGGAAAACCCGTTTCAACTGCTGGTGATCGATGAGTATCACTGGCTCGCCGACGCGCATCGCGGGAATCACTACGAAGGCGTACTGCTTTCCGCCCAGCCGGAGTTGCAGCTCCTTTTGCTTTCCGGCGCGGTCGCAAATCCGGCCGAGGTGGCGGGGTGGCTGCGGCATCTCGGCCGGCGCGCCGAAGTGGTGCAGCATCGCGAGCGGCCGGTGCAACTCGAGGAAGTGGAGATCGACGATCTGGTGCGGGGATTGCCGCGCTCGATTGAGGGGTTTTGGGCGAAGCGGGTCGCCGGCGCGTTGCGCGAAGGGCTGGGCCCGGTGCTCGTCTTCGCTCCGCATCGCGCCGACGCGGAAAGGCTCGCGCGACAGTTTGCGCGCGAGTTGCCGCTGGCCGAGCCGCTCACGCTCACGCCGGAGCAGGAGCAACTCTGCGGGCCCGCGCTGGCAAAATTGCTGCGCGCGCGCGTGGCTTATCACCACAGCGGTTTGAGTTATGCCCAGCGCGCCGGAGTGATCGAGCCGCTGGCGAAGGCCGGTCAGTTGCGCGCCGTGGTGGCCACCCTCGGGTTGAGCGCGGGCATTAATTTTTCACTCCGCTCCGTCTTGATCACCGCCAGCAGCTACCGGCACGATCACCTGGAGCGCGAGATCCTGCCGCACGATCTGTTACAGATGATCGGCCGCGCCGGCCGCCGCGGGCGGGATGACTTCGGCTATGTGCTGATCAGCAGCAGTACGCCGCGGATGCGGCGCGCCGAACCGTTGCGACTCAAGCGTGCGGCGCCCCTGCCGTGGGCGTTTTTTCTGCGGCAGCTCCGCGCCGGACGCGATGCCACGGAAATGGCGTTAACCGAAGCGGGGCGGTTTTTTCTGGAGGAGCGGATCTCGCTCGGCGTCGACCACACCGCGCGGATCGACCCCGCCACGCTCCCGTGCGGTGAGCACACCGACACGGGGCGTGCGCGCCTCGTCCGGCGGGAGCGCAACCCGTTCCTGCCGTGCCTCACGTGCCCGCACCGGGCCGAGTGCCTGGGCTTTTCCCCCAATGCCACGTTGCTCTGGCAATGGCAGCGCACGGGGGTGCTCGACCGTGAGCTGCGACTGACCGTGCGCGGAGAGATTGTGTCGTTTTTTCTTGGGCCGGAGGGGCTCGCACTGGCGGCGGCGCTCGAAGACCGGCGTTATCCGCTCGACGATTTGCTCTTCGACGCGGCCAATCTTTTTGCCGGCGATCGTTTTGCGGGTACGAATCCGCGCATGCTGGGACGACTGGCGGCGGCGTGCACCCGCGCCTACCGGCGGCTCACGATCGAAGGCTGGTTGCGCGACGGGGTGCCGCTGCAATACGGATTCGGCGCGAGTGATTCGGTACGCGCCTTGGTGGCGGAAGGCGCGCGGGCGCGCGAAATCATCGACGAACTGGAAACCGCGGGTCGTGGCGACCTCGACCGGCTCCTGACAGAATGGCGAAGCCTCCTGCGGCAGGTCGCGGCCGCCGGGCCGTTGCGCGGCGATGGCGGGCCGATGTCCGGCCGCGATCACTTTATCGCCGAGCGTTGGGATAATTTCCGGGCGCTGGCCCGCGCGTGGTTGCGGGACGCGAAAGTGGATGTGCTGCCCGAGCTTCCGCCGCTGACCGCGGACCAGCGCCGGGCGGTCAACCACAGCGTGCTCCGGAACGCCCGACCCGCGGCGCCCGGCCGCCCGCAACTCAGCGCCGCGCGTTGAAGTCTGTGGCCGGCAGCGGGCGCCTCGCCACGCAAGGCCGTCGCGATTACTCTGTCCGCGCGGCTGCGAGGGTGCGCAGGGCGCGGGGCTTGTTCGTTTCGCTCCGCGGCTGCTCTTGCGTGAGCGTGGCCAGGTATTCGACCACGTCGCGCAGTTCCGACTTGGTGAGCAGCCCACCGTAAACCTCGGGCATTCCAGAGGGCGCGCCATCGCGGCGGGCGACGGTGGACTTCGCCACGGCGACCAACTGGTTGTCAGGGGTCCGCAGTGTGATCGTCTCGTTGGTTTCGCTCGCGACCATGCCTGCCACGGTGCCGCCCGATTTCAAGGTGAGCACGAGCGTGTCGAAGCCAGGCGCAATTTTCGCATTCGGCTTTACGATGGATTCCAGCAGGTGTTCCCGGGTGGCCTTCACGCCGATGCCGGCGAGGTTTGGTCCGGCCTCGCCGCCGTCAGCCCCCGCACGATGACAGCGAATGCACGCGAGCGTCGGCTGCGTTTCGAAGATTTGTTGGCCTCGCTTCGGGTTGCCGCCCGCCACCGCCACGCGGTAGGTGTCCAGCGGGTCGGGACTGGCGGCGAGCTTCGCTTCGCGAGCGGCGAGCAATTCCTTGATCGCCGGGTCGCGGCGCCGGCCGGCGGCCGTGAGCAGTTCGAGTTGCACGGCGGGCGGGATGCGGCCGGCGGCGAGCTCGCGCAATTGTTCGGCCAGCAACGGATCGGCGGAGGGGTGTTTGGAATTTCCCAGCGCACCGTAGGCCATTTTCTTTTCCTCGATGTTGCCGCGGGCGACGAGATTCGCGAGGACGGGCGCGGCGGAATCCGGAGAAAGCCGCGAGGCGATCGGCAAGGCGGCGAGACGGAGCGTCGAGGCGGTGGATTCACCCGCGAGCCGCACCGCTTCCGCGAGGCGCGGGTCCTTGATCCGGTCCAGCGCCACGAGGGCGGCGGCACGGCTTTCGCCCGACTGTTGGGCGTCACGCACGACGGCAAAAAGCGTGTCCGCCGCGCCGGCGACGGCGAGGTCCTGCAAAGCCTTGAGCGTCGCCGTCTGGACGCCGGCGGGGGTGCCCGCCGCGAGCAGCCCGGACAGCTTGGGCTCGAGCGCCTTGACGGCGACGGAGCGGTCGCGGGTCGGGGTGGCAAAAGGCCGATACACGCCGACCAGCCGGTCGCGTTGCGGCGGTTGGGGCCAGAAGGAAAGTTGCGCCAGCGCTTCACCGCGCATCTTCGCGGGAGCTTCGGGGCGCGCGGCATAGGCCGCCAACGCACGGGCGTTATCGGGCTGACCGAGACGAAAATGCGCGTTGAGCGCCCGGTAAATGACGGCCTCGTCGTTGAGCGGCCGGTCGATCAAGGCGGCGAGGGCGGGCAGCGCGTCGTTGATCGGCGCGTCGTTGATGGCCAGCGCGGCTTCGCGCACGAGGATCGGATCGGCATCGTTGAGGAACTTCGCGATTTCCGGACGGCTGAGCCGCCGCAGCGCCAGCAAAACGCCGAGCCGCACCGCGCGGGAGCGATCAGCCACCGCCGCCACCAGCGCCTCGGAGTTGCCGCTGCCCACCAGACCCATCACGCAGGCGTGCCGGAGGTAAAGGTCCTTGTCGTTGTTGGCACGGAGCGCTTCGAGCAGGGCCGGCGTGGCGGCGGCCTGGCCGAGCTTGCCAAGGCTTTGCGCGGCAAAAAATTTTACCCGGAGATTATCGTCCTTTAAGGCCGTGATCAGCGCGTCGGTCGTTTCGGTGACGCGCAAATCTCCGAGCAGCTTTATGCCTTGGGCGCGGACTTCGGGATCAGAGTGGCGGATGAACGTCTTGATCGTGGCGAGCGCCTCGCGGCTTTTGCCGGCGATCTGGCCCAGCCCCCAGACGGCGTGGCGGCGGGCGAGCGGCGGCCGATCAAGATACGCGGCGCGAATCAGCGCCGGCGCCGCGGCTTCGCCCCGTTCGGCGAGCGTAAACTGCGCCTCAAGGCGCACGCGCCAGTCGGCGTGCCCCAGGAGTGCGCCGAGTTCATCGAAGGATTTTTTCGGCCAATCCGAGCCAATCAGTTGTTTGGTTTCGCGGACCAGGGGATCGTTGACGCGGAGCGGATCGGAGATCGCATAGATGCGGCCGCGTTTGGATTTGGGCCAGCCGTCCGCCCAATCCGAGGTGTAGAGGCGGCCATCCGGTCCAAATTTTACATCGGTGGGCAGCGCCGAGGTGAGAAACGGCTTCGAATCTTCGATGGCGTACGTCGCGCCTTTGGGCCTCAGGTTATAGGTGTAGATTCCGCTCCGCGCGATGGAGCCTTTAAAGTGGGTGACGAAGATGGCGCCGCGATACGTTTCGTTGAGGCCGGTGCCGGGATAATAAGCGATGCCCGAAGGCCCATCCTCCATGTTGCAGATTGGTGGAATGAGATAGGCGGCCTGGCCTTCGTGGCGGGGCTGCCAGAGATTGTCGGCGAGCCACGGACTGTCCTTCTCCAACGCGGCGAACTGATAACCAATGCGCCAGCCGCTGTCCCCGCCCTCCACGATGTGCACGAGCCTTTCCTCATCTCCCTTGTCGCAATCGTTGTCGCCGGTCAGGAGGTCGCCGTTTTCCGTGAACAGCAAACTCTGTGGATTACGCAGCCCCGTGGCGAAGAGCTCGAGCTGTGAACCATCGGGATTACAGCGGAACACCGAGCCCGTGTCGGGAGCGGACAGGAGCACGCCCTCCGGCGTCGTGACCGCAGCGCCCCGATCACCGACGCTGTAGTAGATTTTTCCATCGGGTCCGAATGCCAGACCGTGCATGTCGTGCCCGGTATAGTTGAACCGCACGCCGTAGCCGCGACTCAACTCGGTGCGCTTGGTGGCAGCGCCGGCGGGCGTCTCGCCTTCGAGCAGCCAGAGGGACGGAATGCTGGTCATCCAGACTTTGCCGCGCCGCGCGAGCACGCCCGAGGCAATGCCGTCAAGGGGACCGTTAAACCCTTCCGCGAAAACGGTGGATCGATCGGCACGGCCGCCACCGTTGGTGTCCTCCAGCAGGCGAACGCGTTCACTCTCGATCGACAGTTCCCGCATGCCGGCTTCCCCGAGCCGGCGCTCAAGGGTGGCGGTCCAGTCCGCCTGGTTGCGGTGCGTGAGCTCATCCTCGAGCATCCACATGTAATCCCGAATATCGAGGACGCTGGTGCGGTAGCGGTAGGTTTCCGCGACGAACATGCGACCGCGTTCGTCGAAGTTGAACGCCACGGGGTTGGCGAGCATCGGCTCCGCGGCCCAGAGCTTCGCCTCCAAGCCCGGGGCGAGTTTCATGCGTTGCAAGGCGAGCGTGCCCTCGTCCGAGGCGGGCGCAATTTCGGCTTCAGCGCGGCGGGAGCCCGGATCCTTCACTTTGCCGACGCGCGAGTTGGGTTCGCTGCTTTCGGCGCCGGCGCTGACCGCCACGCCGCCCAGCAGCCCGACCATGGCAAACGAAACGCGCAGAACTAAAGGGGGTCGCATTCCGGCAGCGTAGAAGCCACCGCGGCGGAGGCAAGTCAGTGTCCGGAGACGGCGGCCGCTAAGATCGCGCCGGCCGGCGCAGTTGGTCACACACGATCGCCGCGGCGGCGGCGGCATTCAGCGATTCCGCGTGACCGAAGCGTGGAATCGTAATGCGCCGCGTCACCCGGGCGCTCACCGGGGCCGACAGCCCGCGCCCTTCGCTACCGATCACAACGACCGCATCGCGCAACGGCTCGAGTTGGTGTACGTCGTCGCCGGAGAGATCACAGCCAAGCACCGGCGGCCGCACCGTCGCGAGCGCGCTCGCGAGTTCCGTCGTATACGTCACCACCCGGGCAAACGAGCCCATGCTGGCATTGATGACTTTCTGGTGAAACAGATCAGCGCAATCGGGCGAGAGCACGACGCGGTCGAAACCGAACCAATCGGCGATGCGGAGCAGGGTCCCGACATTCCCCGCGTCCTGCACTCCGTCCAGCGCCAGCGTCCGGCCGCGATCGAGCTCGCCTAGCGGCAGGGCCGGGCGGAAAATTTTACCGACGGCGAGGACGGGCGATGGCGTCGGAAAATGGCTGGCGCGGCTCATTTCCGCGGGGCTGAGCCGGACCACCGGCGGAGTTGCGCCGGACGCATCCGCGCCGGGTGCGTGGCGCGGCGGAGCCCAGGCGTCGGTGGCATAGATCGTGACAAAGGGAAAATTCGCCGCGAGTAGTTCTGTGACCACTTTTTCTCCCTCCACCATAAAAAGTCCAAGCGCTTCGCGCTGTTTTTTGTCGCGCAAGGAGCGCAGGGCCTGAAGGTCGGCCTTGGTCGGCATGTCTGCATGGTCGACGGGGTGATGCGCATAACGCAAGCCGCCGCGCGCCGCGAACTCAGCTTCCGGTGGCGAGACTGCCGACGCCGACCCCGGTCATATCGAGCTCGTGCGCTGTCATCACGAATTCGTTGCCCTTGTCCGAACGGATCAGCAGGCCGACCTGATAATGTTCCGGCGGGATTAACCAGCGCCGCGCGAGAAAGTGAAAACCTGACTGCCGCCACGCTTGCTGATGATGGACGGCTTCCACGTCGCCCCGCTCCACCGAAAGTGTGGTATAGAGGCGATTCGACTTGGTGGAGCGAAGAATCACATGGATCTGTTGGGGTAGGCTCTTGCGGTCCGGGAACCCCGCCCAGCCTTCGATCGAAATCATCCGGTCGTCCACGGTGATGCGGTCGAAATAGTAATTCAGGTTTTCCACCAGCCGCGCCTTCGGAAACTTCCTTTCGGTGGAGGCCTCCGGCATGCGCACCAGGCCTTTTTCCTCTGCGCGGCGAAGCAGACTCGTGGCGTAAACGGGATCGGGGTACAGCGTGTGGGGACCGACGCCGTCGCGACCATTCCGCATGTAAAACTCGGCGGCAGTATTGCGACAGATTATCCAGCTCCGCGCAAAGGATGCATATCGGATATCCGCCGCGGCGTTGAATACGACGAGCAGGGGCAGCGCGCGCGCCAACCAGCCCAACGGCCGCTGGGGAATTTCCCACGATTCGGCCTCGACAAAAAGCACCAGAGCCCATGCCAGGCTACCCAGAACGTAATACCGCGAGGGGATCTCCTCGGCGGCGAGGCCGCCGCGTCCGATCGCAATCAGGAAAAGCGCGCCCATGGCCCATAGCGCGAGGGGCAGGAAAATCGGTTCGTTGGTCAGGGTGCGGCGCAAGGCAACCCGTCCGAATAATGTCAGCAGACCGAGGCCGAGGACGGGCGCAAATGGGTTGTCGCCCAATGCCAGCGGCGCGCCCAGCAGCACCAGCCAGTAATGAGCGATGCGCCCCACTTCCGTGGATGAAAAAGCGCCGATGTGATGCGCGGCATTAAAATGGTAGTGTTGAAAGAACAATCCGGTCGCCACCGTGGCCACGCCGACCCAGCAGGCTAATCGGTCCCAGCGGCGTTGCAGGCCCAACACGCCGGCGCCCACTCCCCAGACCGCGAGGCCGTGGGCGAGCGTTAATGTAGCCAGCAGCGCCAGAAGAACCGCGGCGAGGAAAGCCAGGCGGGTGGGTCGGGCCAGCGCCACAAAGGCTCCGGTGGCCAGCAGGATGATTTGAAAATGGTCGATCGACGATCCGGCCCAGAAAAGATTTTCGTAATGCTGAAGCTGGAAGAGAAGAAAAGCCAGGAGCACAGCCAGGCGAATCTTGCGGGCCGCCGCTCCAGCCGTGGCGATAAGCAACGCGCACGCGCCTACCAGGCACCCCAGGCCGACCCAGCCCAAAACGGCGAAATTGATCGTGCCGGTGAGCCCGTAGCTGGCCAGATAAAGGGCCCGACTTGTGGCCGTCCGGTGTTCGTTGGTGAGCGAGACAACGTAGGAGATTATCTCCTGCCACTTTGCGCCGTTCTGCACCTTGAGCAGCAGGGCGATGGCGCTGTCCATTTCGTCCCAATAAGCCACGTTGCGAATCACAAGGAACGCGTAGATCAGGATGCCCAACACGGGAACGGCGGCGGCCGCAAGCAGTGCGCCCGCGAGCCGCGGCGAGGAACTCGGGAATACGGGATTGGAGGCCGCGGACCCCGGGCTGCGGGTTAAGAGTTGCTCCAGCGGCGGGGTTACCACTCCGGCCGGGGTCAGAACATCTCGCCGATTCTCATCAGGAGCGAACTCCAGCCGGCGGTGAGCGCGGGGCGTGATCATGGGGCGGAAGGTAACCGGATTTCGCGACGGCCGGCGTCACGAAGAAAAAAATGGGTCGTCTCGAAGATGCATTCCGACGCGCGCCCGGCAAGGATTGTCGGTGGGAAAAAAAATACGTGGCGTTACCGACGGCGCCAGTCGTAATGATTTCAAAATCAACCGGGTTTACGTGATGAATCGCTTCACTTCTTTTGTCCTTATATTGACTCTGGTTGGTGGGGTTGCGCTACCGCTGGGCATGGCTGCAACGACCGGGGGAAAGCCCGCGGATCGAAGCCCCGCCGCCGCGGCGGCGCCGATCGCGACCGCCATTTCCACCGTCACCGGCATCGCCATCTCGCCCTTGCTCGGCACGAGCGGATATGGCGCCTACCGGTGGTTTACGGCCAAGGATGCCGCGGCTCGCGCCGCCCTTCCCTGGTTTGCGCAACTCAGCTTCTGGCTCCCGGCATTGCTCATCGTGGGAATTTGCGCGTTGAAGGATTCCTTGGGTGCTGTCCTGCCGCCGGGATTGAAGAAGCCGCTCGATGTCCTTGAAACGATGGAGAACAAGTTCAGCGGGCTCGTCGCCGCCGGGGCGGTGATCCCCTTCACCATGGACACCCTTTCCAAGATTCTGGTGGCCGACGCCACCACCGGAGGAGCCGTCCCCTGGCATGGTTTGGCCATGATTCAGTTCGCCGGCATCGACTGGTCCTGGCTCGTGAATGTTTTGACGGTTCCGTTTGGCGTCGCGGTTTTTGCGCTGGTGTGGATGGCCTCCCATGCGATCAACGTTTTGATTCTGCTCAGTCCGTGGGGTGCGATTGACGCGGGGCTGAAGGCGATGCGCGCGGCCTTGCTGGGGTTCGTGACGATGGCGGCCACCATCAACCCCTGGGTGGGAGCTGCCCTGTCGTTGGCCTTGGTGGTGGTCGCGTATTTTGTGGCGGGATGGGCATTTCGGCTGACGGTGTTTGGCAGTGTATTCTGCTGGGATTTCTTCACGCGGCGGCGCAACCGCTTTGCGCCGGCGGAGACGGACAATGCCATGTTTTCGGCCGCGCAGTTTGCGGATGTGCCGGTGCGGACCTACGGCCGGTTGGTCCGACGAACCCAAGGCGGGCTGGAATTTGTCTATCGGCCCTGGTTATGCCTGCCCGTGCGCGTGGCGCAGGCGCCGGTCGAGGCCAGTGGGCTCTTCGTGGGTGAGGGCATGTTCTTTTCCGATCTCGTGACCCCAGACGAACGTACGCTGTTTTCGCTCCCGCCCCGTTACCGCGGACACGAGGCGACGCTCGCGCGCGCCTACGGCATGAGCGGCGTGAGACCGGCGGGGCTGCACAAGGCTTGGAGCGCATTGCGGGACCTGCTGGGCGGGAAAGCGACCCGGCAAGTGTCCCCGTGAAAATGAAGCGGATCGCGCTACGTTGGGTCGTCGCCCTATTTTTCATCGTGGCGGGCGCGAACCATTTTCGGTCACCGGACATTTACTTGGGTATGATTCCCGAGTGGATGCCCTGGCCGGCAGGACTCAACGCGATCAGCGGTCTGGCGGAGATCGTCGGCGGTCTCGGGCTGCTCCTGGCGCCGGCGCGCAAAATGGCGGGGTGGGGGCTGATCGCGCTGCTGATCGCGATTTTCCCGGCCAATATACACGTCGCCCTCCAAGGGCACATGCCGGGAACGACTTTCCCGCCGCTGGTGCTGTGGCTGCGCCTCCCCTTTCAGTTGGTATTTATCGCTCTCGTCTGGTGGGTCGCCATTGCCCGAACCCACGCGCCGCGCTCCCGGCCGGCAGTGGATGCGGCGCCGTAACCCCCGGCCATGGCCCGGCTCTCCTCACGTCATGGAGAGGGTGCCGACTTGGGCGAGTAATCCTTTGAGCGACTCGGCTGGCGGAAATTTGAGCAGGTATTCGTCCGCTCCGAGCTTGGTTGCAATCTGGGCGTCCCACGTTTCGTTTGCGCCCGAAAGCATGAAAATTTTCAGGTTGGCGAGAGCGGGCTGGTGCCGCGCCCAAGCCAGCACGTCGAAACCGCTCAGGCCGGGCATGTTGACGTCGAGAAACATCACGGCGGGCAGCGGGCCAGGGCCCTCGTCCGGCGGACAAAAGGGCTTGAGGAACATAAACGCCTCTCCCCCATTCCGAAAATTCAACAAACGGTTCTTAACGCCCGCCCCTTGAAGACGCCGCGCCAGCAACAGCATGTCATCTTCGTCATCATCGACGATCATGATCGGCGGGAGCGATGGCGCGGGGTTCATTCCAGTCTTTGACCACAGTCCGGGGGCGCGGTAACACGCCGGAAAAAGATTGTGCGCAGCCAACGGGCGAGGGGGCAAGAGAGCTTTCTATTTCCCCCGCAGGGTGTTGCACTGGGGAGCAGCGAGCCACTCGTGGCGACTTTTTTGCGCTATCCCGGCCGCGGGACTGTAATTCGCGGAAGCGGCCGAGTGTCCGCAACGCGTCGGACTTCAGTCGGCGCGAGGGGGTCCAGAAAAGTGCTGATGGGCGCCGCCCGGGCCTTCAGAAAGTGCCGTTTATGCCGGCTTGTAACCGAATGCCGTGGTCGCGCTGGTCGGTGATGCGTTCGGCGTTCAGGCCAGAGTACCACTGCTGCTTCGTGTTAAAGATATTCGCCACGTCGGTGAACAGGGTAAGTCCGCGCGAGTAGCGGAAGCCGAGCTTGCCATCGATCATCGTGCGCGGCGTGCGATACGAACGCGAAAGGGGGTCCACGTTGTAGGCGCGCAGGTACGTCCCCGTGTAGTTTCCGTTCAGGCGCGCCGAGAAACGACCCCGATTGTACGAAATGCCGGCGCTCCCGACCTTCGGGGTGAAATTGACCAGCGCGCTGCTCGCCCGTTCAGTGACGCGCCCATAGTTGCCGATGGTGTCAATTTTCGTGTAGTTCGCGAAAATCCCAAAGCCCCTCCAGAAACCGGGCAGAAATGAAAGTTGCTGCGAGTAGTTCAACTCAAGCCCCTTGACCCGCGCGAAACCCCCGTTCGCTTGGGTGGCCAGCTCCCAGCCCGCATACTCGCCGTCAAAGCCGTTGTCGCTGCCGTTGGGAATGCGGCTGACGGTGCTGAAGAGGAAGTTCTTGATCTCCTTGAGAAATACGCCGGCGGAAATCACGCCGACCGGCTCGAAGTAGCGTTCGATGCTTACATCGAAGTTGTCGGAATTCTGCGGCTTTAACCCGGCGTTGTTTTGGGTAATTCGCTCAAGGTCGTAGTTGATCCGCGTGTCCGGGTAGATGGAACCGAAGCTGGGTCGCCCATAGCTGGCGGAATAACTCGCCCGCATCAGCCAGTTCTTTCCGACTTCGTACTTCATGTGCACGCCGGGGAGGACATTGGTGTACTCCCGCTCGACGCTCGTGCGTTTACCCCACTGCGCCTGCGTGCGCTGTACGGGATCGGTCAGCGTGAGACCGGCGCGTGGATCCTGGATGGCGGATTCGCCGGTTGCAGCGGTTCGTTCCATACGCACTCCCCCGAGCACGGATAACTGGCCCAGGGCCATGTTGCCCATCACGTAAGCGGCCGAAACGGCTTCGCGGGCATTTTTATTGTTCGACAGCGCATTCTGCAGCGAAGTGGCGGCGTTGTCGGTGAAGAACTGCGGATTGGCCACGCGGTACGCATTGATCTTCGCGAGGTCGAGGTACGCCGGCATCGCGCGGAACGGATGCCATTGATTCGACGGCACGGTGTTGGGAATGGAGGTGTCGGCGAAACTTGCCAGGAAGGCGCCCTGCGGGCCGGAGTAAACGTAGGTCTTGTTTGGGTTGCGGGTGTAACGCTCCTCGCTCATGAATTTCACGCCCGTCTTGAGGTAAGCGGGGATCGGACGCGAGAAGCTGAGCTTTAGATTCACCTGCCCGCCGTACAGATTGGTGCCCTGCGTGAGGTCCTGCGTGGTCAGGCCGGACAGAACCCAGTTCGCCGGGTTTAACACGTCGGGGCCGCCTGTTTGCGTGGCGTCACGACGCAGGGAGGATCCCGTCTTCGTGCCGTCCAGTCGCCAGGAGGTGTTCGCCACGGAAACCGTATAGCCGCGCACGGCGTTGCGATCGCGCACCATGCCGGCTTCCCAGGCGGGGCTCTCTTCGTAAATGCCCGCGTAGTCGATCTCGAGCCGGCCGAAACGGTGGCGTCCGCCGGGCTGGAAGGAATACCGCTCCGTCACGCGATGCACCGGCGTCTTGGCAAAACTGTAGGTCGCATTAACGAGCTCCGTGTACCGATCGCTGTAACCCGGCATGATCGCAGCCTGGACCAGCGCGCCCGCCGCGTTGAATCCGCCGGGACGGTAACTCGGATGGCCAAAGGGAAACTGCGGCTGCGCGGGAATCGGCCGACCTGCGGCATCGAGCGTGGCGACCTGGGTGTTGCTCGCGGAAACGCCCTGATTGCCGCCCTGGAATTGGTTCAGGTTGTTGTAGTAGGTGTAGAAGCTGTTGACGAAAAACTGGGAGTTCTCGCTCAGCTTGTAATCAACCCGTATATTCGCGCCGGAGCGCGTGCGGTCGGTCGAATGATAGTCGTACACCGTCATGCTGCGCAGGAAAGCGGGCGTCGCCGCGGTCGCCTGCCACGACGCCAGCAGATTGCCGCCGGCGGAAACCCAGTTGACGGTGTGGCTGAGATTGACGGCCACGCCGATGTTACGGTTCTTCCCAAAGACATCGGCATAACCGAAGGCGAAGGTGGGTCGGATCCGATTCGAGGTGTAGGCAGTGGAGCGAACCGTGGAGCCGACGATGCGTCCGCTGGCGCTGGCCGCATAGGTGATCCGGCGCGGTTCCGCCCGGTCAAAGATGCTCATCGGCCGCAAATTGATATTTCCGCCAATCGAATCGCCATCCATGTCCGGCGTGGGCGATTTCGTCACTTCCATGACCTCGATCGCGCCGAGGGGAATCTCGCTGATCCCGGTCTGGCGATTGGAACCCTGACCGCCGCTGGCCAGTTTCATCCCGTCGAACGTGACGTTGTTCAGGTTGGGATCCATGCCGCGGACCATGAGGTAGCGCGCCTCGTTTTCATCGCTGATCGCCGAAATGCCGGGCAAAAGCTTGAGCACCTCGGCGGCGTTTCCGTCGGCAATGTTTCCGAACGCGTCCGTCGACGTGATGTTTTTCACGTTTGGCGCGTTGCGCTGCTGCGTGATCGCCGCCGCCTGGCCTTCGCGAATGCTGGCGACGGTGAACGCGTCGAGCACGTATACGTCCGAGGTCAGGTCGATGCTGCGCGTCGTGACCTGGCCGGGGACGACGTCCACGGTTATCGTCTGCGGATTGAGCCCGGTGTAGGTGATCTCTATCGTCGCAGAACCGGCCGGCGCGTCGCTCAGCCGGAAACGGCCTTCGCGGTCGGTGAGCACGACCTGGTTGGAGCCCAGCAACTGCACCCGGGCGCCTTCAAGAAAAAGTCCCAGCGCCTTGTTCGAGACGCGCCCCGTGATTTCACTGGCTCCGGTCGCCACCGAACCGCCCATGGGGGCGGCGGACCGGGCGGAGCCGCCCTCGGCGCCGAGGGCGCTGTGGCCGGGCCCCAGGACTAGAGCCAGCCAGCCGACGATCAACGTAAGCGGAGTTTTGTTTTTCATGCTGCCGGAGTTTTTTTAGCTAAAGTGGCGGAGCCGCTCAATTATTTGCTGCGCAAGCGAATCAAATCGCCCGATCCAGCCGCTGCCCGACGATGGAGAAGCGCTCGATCGAAATCAGAACCCGATTCTGCCGGTTGAACAACGTGACCGCGACGGAGAGAGGCGTCAGCGTGGACTCAATGCGTCCCGCCACGACAGCGCCGTCGGGAGTTCGTCAGTCGACAGCCTCTTGATCTGGAGCGAATCGGACCAAGGAACTTGGAGCGGCACTGCGACTCGCCGGCCGCTCAAGCGTCCGCGGACGAGCCGCGGCGAGGCGTGTCGGACCGAATTAGAAGCCGAGCGTCACGCCGACGGCCGTGATGCCGGCGATCGCGGGATGGTCGGCAACGGTTGGCCACGTTCTCCCATCACGGCGTGGAAAACGTACGCGCTGCGTCCCACACGACAACTCCCATATGGTAGTTGTTCGCAGACGTCGGGGCATCCCCGGAAAGCGCCGAGCAGTAATATGCGGTCACAATCTGGCCGTCGGCCCGCTGCGCCGATGAAGGATATCCCCCGTCAAGTCCATTCCAGTCGGTGAGGCGAACGCGGTCGCTCCAAGTCTCGCCTCCGTCGGCGCTTACTGCCGCTTCCAGCCCTCTGGCGCCATGTGGCGACCAGCGATCTCCATAGGTGAAAAGCACCCGACCGTCGCGCAGTCGGGTCAAGTTTCCGTTGACGCGCTGGTAGCCGGTCATCGTCCGCTTGAACTGCCACGAGCGGCCGTCGTCCGCCGAACCGAAAAGATCCAGGGCATCTTTTCTTTCCACACCCGTTCCGGTCCGAGCCAGCGCGAGCCAGCGGCCATTCCCAAGGTGCAGCACGGTTGTCTCATTGGCCGAAGCGATGGGGACGGGGTCGCCCCACGTTTTTCCGTCGTCTTTGCTGCGGTAAAAGAACGAGCGAAATTTTCGGTCCTGATATTTGTCCGTCAATCGACCCTCGGTCGTATATACAGCCACACCGAGGTCGCCGTTATTCGCGACGTGAATGTCCCCGAAGGGCACGTTCGGCTGTCCCGTCGATCCTCTTTGCGGAAAGGCATGCTTGTCCACCCACCACGACAGCCCGCCGTCCGGTGAGCGGCTGACCCATGGACCGAGCGTGTCGTAGCGCAGCCGCCCGCGCGTTTGTTTCTCGCCCGCCGGCCAGTGACCGGACCAGCCCGACGTCAGCACGATCAGCTCGCCCCCGGCCGTCAATCCTGCCGCATGGTTCATTCGAATCGTGTCCGGCTCGTGCTGGGTTGCCGCGCTGCCAAAACTCCAGGTGGCGCCGCCATCCGCACTCAGCCAACACTCGACGTCTCCCGGTTTGTGCCCATGGCTCGCGTTGTTGAAAATGACCGCCGCGAGGGTCCGGCCATCGCGCAGCAATTTCAGGTTGGGCCAGGCGCAATGACCGGGCGCCGTGAACACGGATACCGGTCGTTCACCCGCGCGATCCACCGCAAAGCGGACGGGCGGAGGGTCGTCGAATAGCGGTGTCGTATCGGCGGCAAACGCTGCACCGAGGGCTGCACCGAGGCTGAGATAACGAGCGGTTTGCAGAATCATGGTGTTCATGGAAGTTTGCGCCGCTTTCACGGCTTGGGCTGCGGCCAGTTGAATTGCCTCTGGATGAACTTGAACGTCTCAACCATGCGGATCTCGTGCCCGCCATTGAAGATATCGATCTTCGTCTGCTGCGGGATTCTCAGTTTGCTATACAGCCGGTTGACCCGCGCGTATTCGAACGAGACCCACTCGTCTGTGCCAACACCGTCGTCGTGCCCGCGTTCGACCATGAACGCGCGGGGTGCGATCAGCGCCGCCATTTCCGCGTGGCCGAACGTCATGCCGAGATTGAAGTTCAGCGTCTCATATTCGGGCACATACATGTAGCTGTTGCCCCAGTCCGTCGTGGCGCTCTTCCAGATCCATTCGTTGAAATCGCCCGCGCAGATGCTCAACGCATACCGCTGCTCGACGGCTGGTACCCGCATCGCCAGCTTGCCGCCCCACGACAAGCCGTAAAATCCGATGCGCTGCGGATCGACCCACGGCTGGGCCGTCAGCCAGTCGAGCAGTCGCCGGTGCTGGGCGAAGATCACCGCAAACGTCGTCTGCCCGAGGGAATTCGCCTTCCGCTCCGCGATGCGGAAAAAGCGATCCATCGTCCGCCAGGGAAAATGCGGCGCGAAGACAACAAAGCCCTGTTCGACGAGCCGCACGGCGTAAGCCTTGTAGGCGGCGTTGGTCTTCGGATCTTCATTAACCACCGCCGCGGGCAAACCCGTGCCGCCATGTTGCGCGACGATCACGGGGCGCCGCTCGCCGGGTTTGAGATCCTTCGGCAGCAGCAGGTAGCCCCACACGAAAAGTCCCGGCTGCGCCAGATCGAGGGTCACCTCATAGCCCCGCCAGGCTGGCTTGTCCAAGATCTGCCGCGTCCGCGGATGCAGCGGCGTCGTGTCCGCCGGCAACCGCCCGTTGATGTCGTTCACGAAAACCTCGCGATACGGCTCCATTGACGTCTGCCACGCGGCGGGCGTCGTGACGGGAGTCTTCTTCCAAAGAAATTCGTCCCGCACGATTCTCGAGCGTTCGATCAAGCCCTGCAAATGGCGCTCCAGCTCCGCGATCTGGCGTTGCTGCCGCGCCAAAACCCGCGCCGGTTCGGCCGTACCCGCCGGCGCCGCGGCCGAAGGTGCCAGCGCCGAGAAGCCGGGTCGCAGGCTGCGCAGGAAAGCCAGCAGCGTGACGTCGGCCATCGGCCCGATGGTGCGATCGCTTTCGGTTCCGACGATCATGCCGGAATCGCGATGGTAGAATTGCACGGCATCCCGAAACTTTCCCGCCAGCTGTTTCGTGCGCGCGATTTCATCGGTCACATCGGCGAAGATCGGCGTCACAATACGCCCCGGCGCCGCCGAGGCCCCCAATCGCGCGGGCGATCCCGCGCGCGGTGGCGGTGGTCCCTCAATTTGCGGGGCACGCGAATGCTCGACCACGACGGTGCGCGGCACGATCAAGCGCGCGATCTCCGCATCGCCGAATTCCCGTAGCAGGCCAAAAAGGTTGCGGTAGATCGGCTCCGTCCACAGCCGCTCCCGCCTGTCGAAATAACCACTGACCAGCGCGGCTTCGATGCGCGGATCGGTCGCCGCGCAGTAAAACGCGAGCAGGCCACCCTCACCCCAACCTGCCACGCCAATCGGCAAACGTTGTGCTGCGTTTTGCGCAACCAGCCAGTCCACCGCGCCGGCAATCTTCTGCACTTCGAGGCCGATGATATGCCGCCCGAACGTGTACGCCTGGCGGTAAATCCATTCGCGATGCGGCTGATTGGTATAGCGATTCAGCCGGGGATTTCCGGAAAAGGTGTCGGCCCGATCGACGAGTGTTGGGATGATCACCTGGCAGCCATTCTCGGCCAAACGCCGCGCATACTGGCGTTCGGCCGGCAAGGCGGACCCGAGCCCAATGAGCATCTCCGGCGGCTGGTCGGCATCGGGGATGACCACCACGCGCGCGGTTACGGGCCCCTTCGGCTGAAGCAGCAGGCCCTCGCCATGCACGCCGTCGAAGAGTGGCCAGCGCACCGTGTAGGCGGTAAACGCGTCCGTTTCAGCCACCTTCGCCGGCGCAGCCACCGTTGCCACATATTCGAGGTCGGACACGGGTTGGCGTGGCTCGACGGCCCCGATGATGCGGATGAGGCGTTCGCGATTGGCGGCGACGGAAGCGGCATAGGCCGCCGGCGACGAAAAATCGGGTCGCCAAAAGGACGCCCGGCCCACCGGCGAAAGCTCGGCTTCGCGTTCGAAATAACGGGAAACCGCTGCCGCCATCTGTTCAGAAAGATCGTCGTCGCCCTGGAGGAGGATCGTGCCCGGCAGGGGCTCTACTCCACCTGACGCCGCCATTGAAGCTAGCCCGAGTATGACACCGATGCACGCGCTCCGGCCACGGCGGGTCCCGAAGCTAACGCCACCGATGCAGAAGACGGTCGGGCGCAACCTGACGCAATGAAGCGTTTCCATGAGGGTTAACACGGGCGCGAAGGGCTTGTCGGCAAAGGCGCAGAGGGCGCCGCGTTGACGGGGCGCGGCATCGAGCGCGGTTCGTGAGTCATCGCGCTGCCGATGGCCAATTGAGGTGCCGCCGCAGGAACTTTACCGTCTCCCGGGCTTTGATCTCGTGGCCGCCATCAAAAACCGTGAGGGCGGTCCTTTCGGGAATTTTCAGGGTGGAATTGTAGAGGCGAAATACCTTGGCGTATTCGTAGGCAACCCACTCGTCCGCCCCGACGCGGTCGTCGTGCCCGCGTTCCACCATAAACGGGCGCGGCGCGATGAGTGCCGCCATCTCTCCATAATTGAAGGTGCGGGCCAGATTGAACTCATAGACCTCATATTCCCCCGTATACATGTATCCGCTGAACCGGTAGGCCGCCGCGGGGGATGCGGTCACGGCATGTACCGTGATTGTCTTGCGAATCCACTCATTGAAGTCGCCCGAGCAGACCGAGACGGCGTAGCGTTCAAGCAGCGCGGGCACGCGCATGGCGGTTTTTCCGCCATAGGAGAGTCCGTAAAAGCCGATCCGCGCGGGATCAACAAAGGGCAGTTCGCTTAAGAAATCCAACACGCGCTCGTGCTGACCCAGAATAACGGAGAAAATGGAACGCTTGATCGGATTGGCCAGCCGCTGCAGTTCCAGAAAGCGGTCATGGCCGCGCGCGGCGTTGGGATTATAATGGGAGAACACCACGAATCCCTCGTCGGCCAGTTGCGCCGCATAGCCATGGTAAGCGCGATTCGCGCGGTCGAGCGTGCTTTCCGGAGTGCTGCCGATGCCGTGCTGGCAAACCACCACCGGCCGGCGTTCCCCCGCGCCCAGGTTCTTCGGCACGAGCAGATATCCCCAGGTGATGACTTCGGGCCAGACATCCAAAACAACCACGTAACTTTGCCACCGAGGCGCGTCCTGCACCAGGCGGGTACGCGCATTTAACGGCAGGGAGCCTTTGGGCAGCCGGCCAATCACTTCATGCCAAAAATAGTCTTTATAGCTGCGGGTCGCGGCCTCCCATGCATTGGCCGGCGTGCCGCTTCGCGCATCGCGAACCGCCGCTTCCGCCCTGGCCCAAAAGAAATCCGCCCGATCGAAGTCCGCCGTGATGATCAGCTTTTGCGTGTAATCCTCGAGTTCCTTGACCTGCCGGTGCTGGCGTTCCCCGGCGAGGCGACTGACCTCGGGGACCGCGGCGCTCGCGGCCGGGGACTGCGCCGCGCGGGTGATTTGTAACTCGGAAAGAAACTGATCCACGGTGTTCGGCGTGCCGAAAGGCGCGCTCGCTCCACCGGGCCCTTCGATGAGGCGAATGGAGGAACCGAGCGCCGGGCCCAGCAGCCGATGCGCGCGCGCTACCTCCGTCCGAATCTCCCCAAGCGTGGGCCTGGGAATGCGGCCGATCGCCGCGCCCTTGCGGCCGGCGCCGGCTGCGGGCGGTCCCTCGATCGCGGGCGTAGCACTCGGTTCTATGAGCAGCTTCCGAGGGGCGATGAGGGTGGCGATTTCCGCATCGCCGAATTCCTCGAGCAGGTCGAACACATTTCGATAAATGGGCTCGGACCACAATTCCTGACGCGGCGCAAAATAGCCGCTCACCAGCGCCGCGTCGATTCGACGATCCACCGCCGCCGCATAAAGGGCCAATAGTCCGCCTTCACCGTAGCCGGCGACGCCCACCCGGCCGCCCGCCCTGACTCCCGCGGCCCGCTGCTCGTGCTCAAACCAATCGAGGGCCGCGGCAATCTTCAAAACCTCGTACCCGATGATGTGGCGTCCCATTTGGTACGCCTGGCGGTAAATCCACTCACGGTGAGGCTGGTTCGTCGCCTGTTTGATCGCCGGGTTTCCGGACCACGTCGCGGAACGATCCACCAGGATCGGCACGAGGAGCTGGCAGCCTGCTTCCGCCAGGCGCCGGGCGAATTGTGATTCGGCGGCCACGCCCGGCGCCAGCCCCAGCAGCATTTCCGGTGTTTGATCAGCGTCCGGCAAGACCACCACGCGCGCGCGGATGCTGCCGTTGGGTTGCACCAGCAAGCCCTCGCCGTGAACGCCGTCGAGGACCGGCCAGCGCACGCGATGCACGGTGTAGGTCGCGGCGCCGGCCACTTGCGAGGGCTCCGTGGTGCTTGCCACATAGTCCAGCGCGGCTACCGGCAGCCGCGCATCAGTCATCCCAATCATCCGCTGAAACCGTTCCCGGTTGGCCGCCACGGATTCCTCGTAGGCGGCCGGCGACGAAAGGTTTCGCTTCCAGTGGCGGTCGCGGCCGGAAACGGACCGGGTGGTTTGCTCC
>JBEENF010000009.1:0-23089 GCA_041192325.1 Verrucomicrobiota bacterium | reverse complement strand
GCACGGCCAAAGGCGCAACGATGGCGCCAACATTGGCCCCGGCGGTGAAAAATCCCGCCACCAGTGCCCGCTCCTTCTTGGGAAACCACTCCGCTGTGACCTTGACCGCTGCCGGAAACCCGCCGGCTTCAAACAAACCCAACATGAATCGAGCGGCACTAAAGCCTGGGATGGAACTCATCAGTGCATGCAACCCGGATGCCACGCTCCAACCTAGCAGCGAAGCGCCAAGGCCAATTCGGGTCCCACACCAATCGAGAATCCGGCCTGCGCTCACCAAGCCGACAGCGTAGGCCACCTCGAACCAAAACGCGATGTCAGCGTAGTCCGAATTGCTCCAGTGGAAGATCTTTTTCAGTTCGGGGGCCAAGAGCCCAAAAACCAGCCGATCAACGTAGTTGATCGTGATGGCAAAAAAGAGCAGCGCGCATATCACCCACCGAAACCGGCTGGCGCGCGTTTGCGTGGTCAATTCCGGCGGCATGGAATTTGGCAGCGCTCCCATCTGTTTGTTTCAAGGTTTCGCGGACAAAGTGTTCGCGCGAGCGGTCGCCTCTGCGCTAACGACCATCTTCCATGCAGCCTGCACCCGCTGGAAATTGTCCGCCACCGAGTCGTTCGCCGATCGTCCGGGAAAGGGATTAATCTCCACTAGCAAGTCGCCGCGATTGGCGCGGCTAAGAAATCCCGTTTCTTTGAGCGAAGAGAGAATCTCCACCAACTGCGGCAAATCGATGTCGCCGCCAGGATAGCCGATGGGAGGATGCTTGTCGCCGTAGAAGGGATCCATGCGGTCACGGCTCACGCAATTGCCCAAATGCACACGTTTCAGCCACGGTGCGGTGCGCCGGATGGCTGAAGCGAAGTCTTCACGCATCAAAGGGAGATGGGCCATGTCGAGTTCGATCCCCACGTTGGGAAACTTCTCCCGCAATCGAGCCATCAGTTCGAGGCTCCGATCCAGCGGACCGTAGAGAAAATTCTTGTCGTGATCAAAATCGAACGGCTCGAGCAACGCGTCGATATTGTGCGGTGCGAGCCGCTCGCATAGCCAGCAACAGAACTCAAAGAAGGCCCGGTGGTGCTCCTCGTTGGCTTCACCATGAGGGGGTCCGCCGGACGCGAAAACAAATCCCGTCGCCCCTATGGTCGCCGCCTGCTCGACCATGTCGTCGATGATCAGCCGTGCTTGCGCCTGTTCGGCATAGTTCGTCGCGGCCAGTGACAACTTGCGCAGAGGGAAAAGGTGAATCGCAAACGCAACGTGCTCCTTGCCACTGGCACGGATCGCGCGCGCCAACCGCGCCTGACGCTCCGCGCCATAGGGCAGGCAGCAATCGAACGTCTCAATATCCGTCCGCAGCGCGAGGGCTTCTAGCGTCGCGACATGATAATCGGGATCATCCACACTTCGCGCATGGAGCATGTGATGGACCAAGCCCAGCCGCGCAAATTGAGTCAGGGTCTCGCTCATCGGCTGAGACCTTTTGCGGCCGCCAGCGCCATGCCCGCGGCTTCGGTGAGAAAAATACTGTCGGCGTCGAGGCAGATCAAGGTGAAGCCCGCGGCAATTGCCGCCTCAATTTTCGCGCGGGTGGAATGCACGATGTGCTGACCGGCTGGCACCCGGGCGGAGTGGCAGGCTCGCACCACGGAGTCGTAAGCGCGACGGACCACCTCATGCTGCAACTGGCCCGGCATGCCATAGGAACCGCTCAAGTCGTAGGGCCCGATGAAGACCCCGCCAAGCCCTTCGACCGCCAGGATGGCATCGATATTTTCTACCCCGGCCCGCGACTCGATCATGGCGATTACGACCGCCTGGTCGTTTGCCTTGCGCGCGTGCTCATCAAACCGCAGGCCCCATTGGTTCATGCGCCCGAAGCAATATCCGCGATTGCCGACAGGCGGGTACTTGGCGGCGCTGACCGCCCGCCGAGCCTGCTCGGCGGACTCCACCAGCGGCACGATTACCCCGCTTGCCCCAACGTCGAGGCATCGCCGAATCTCGATCGGATCACAATGCGTGACTCGCACCAGCAGCGCGGTATCGCGGCCCTGAATCGCCCGGGCGATGTCTTCCACGGTGGCGATATTGGACGAGGTGTGCTCGCAGTCCAAGCCGAGCCAATGAAAGCCCGCGTCCGCCAGCATCTCCGCCGCAGCCGGCGAACCTGTCTGAATCCACGATCCGATTGACGGCATCGAGGAGCGAAGCGATTCGAAGAGTCGGCGCGGTGCGGTCATGATTTTTTCCGGAGGGTGGTCTGGACCTGCAGCTTTCTCTGCCAGTAGCCGGCCCAGATCTCGGTGACGGTTGGTCCGACTAGGCGCAGGACGGAGTCGGCGGCAAAATCCTTGCGGGAGTGCCGGCGCAGAGCGTCGAGGTAGGGACCTTCGTGGAACGAAAACATCATCTCAACCGGGCTTTCTAAGCGCCACGGCGGAACAGAAGTTCCTTGCCGGGCCACGCGGGTCCCGGCCGTTCGAATCGCCGCCAGCGTGTCGGCCAGCGGAAAGCACTCAGCGCTCGAGTCACCCTGTGATATCTTGGTTACCACCGTAGCGGCGCCAGGGACCAACTTTCGCGCTTCCTCGGCGCCGGCGGAATCAGCGATCACAAGCGCCAGCGGAACTCCCCAATCCCCAGCAATTGCCGTCTCAACGCCAATTTCGCCAACCAAAATCCCGTTCAGATGAATCGCGGCAAAATCCGGTTCATAGGTATGACATAGTGTGTGCCCCGTTCCGGCCATGGAATGCAGTCCGTGCAAGATCATTCCCGTGTGTGACGCATCCAAACCTCCGGCCCAGTCCGCTCTATAAGGAGGCTTGCCAGCAAACACCCGCACCCCCGGCGGCATGGGGCGGAGGTCGACGTTGCGCCCAAACCAATGCTCGTCGTAGACGGAAACCTCGCTTGCCCCACCCTCCCGCAGTCCTTCGATGAGCGCCTGCAGTTCCAGCATGAACCACGCCCTCCCCTCCGCATACTCCGGTGCACCCGGTTCAACCTGAGCGAGGCTGACGATGCCGCTCACTCCCTCCATGTCGCAGCGAATGTGAAATTTCATCGGCTTGGTTTGTTCGCGAGTGATGCCAACAATGGCGCGCTCACGGCCGGGAAGATCATTTTCTACCCATGGGAGCGGCGGCGCCACGCTCCGCCGAGGCCGAATTTGGCGTCAGAATCTTGCCGTCGGGTGAAGTGGCAGAAAACGAAAATGCCCACCCCCCATTGTTGTTGCCCCTTTCGTTGCTCAACACGACGGAAACTCGGTTCCGTCCTTTCTTCAGCTGCACTTCCACGACTTTTTCCCTAAAATCGGGTTGATTTCCGAGGTCAACCGCCGCGCTGCTATTGACGCGCAACACCAGATGGTCATCCCAGCCGAGCCTCAGGAGCGCCGTCATATCCGCCGCCACCTCGAGGTAGGACACTGCCTCCAAAGCTTGGCCCACGTGGTGTGTTCCGACCCCAAAGACCTGAGGCCGATGCACCCGGTTGAAATTGACGAAGCCGTGGCGCGCGTCGGTCCGGATCCATGATGCCCCTTCTACTGGTCGTTGCTCCCCTTGTGCCTGCAACGCCTGTTTGATCGCGGCATTCCCCTTGTTGTCCACCAGCGCCCCCACCGCCCAGCTGCCATCCGCAGGCAATTCCAGATCCATTTTGCCCCGGCGAAGTTCAACCCCTGGCTCCATTAGCCCCCATTCCGGACAACTCGCAAACCGCCGAGGTTCGCCCTCCTGATACCAGTACACCATCGAACAAATATCATTCGACATGCAGCCAAACTCAAAGCGGATGGACTCGTTGAAGGCTATCGGATCCGGCAGGTAGAATCGATATCCCACCAGCCGGTTCGCACTCCGGGCTTCACCGACATCTTCTGCTTTATAGTACGGAATGCCAGAATACAAATGCGTCTCCGGCGTGTGGAGCACCCCGCCATAAGAGGTGCCGAAAGTATCTTCACCGCCCAGTCCGCGGATGTAGGAAGGCCGCCGTCCCAAGCCATCGATGAAGATGTTTTCCGCGCCGCCGTGGCTCCATCGGTCAGTACTATCCAGCAGACGAACCCCGTAGAAAAAGCCGATCAGCTGCCCTTTGCCCACCGCATCCAAGATCAAGTAGTTTTCCCCATAGCGCTCCGTTGGCATTTCCCGGCGCCATTGGGCGCAAAATCGGCGTTTTTCCTTCATTTCTTGATCGGGGAACCGCTGCCAAGCGACCATGAGATGAAGCGATGTGTCGTTCGGGCCGTTTACAAACTCAATGCGAGCGCCTTGGGCGAAGGGCATTTCAAAAAAGCAGTTGTAGCCGTTCGCCTCCTTGGTCGAAACCAAAGGAGTATTCACCGGATAATAATCGAGCCCGTGCATCATTCCGAAAAAATCTCCCAACGGGGCCTCAACCTGGGGCACCTTGGCGCCATCAAAATAGATCCGTATAATAACCTTCCGATTTCGCAGTGGCGGATTCTTGCCCAGCGTGGGATGTCCACCTTGAACAATCCACATCTGCCTTATGCAACCCGGGCCATCAAAGCTCGCGCCGATTCGGGTTTCGTTTGGGGCCATCTTAAAGGCCTGCATCACCTGCGCCGACACCGCCTCAACTGGGAGTTCGAGCGCAAATGGGCCCGACGCTGCCATAAGCCCGCCGGCGGCAAGCAACGACCAGGCAAGACAGGCGACTCGCCAACGGACTTGGTTCAGGACGGTACACCCGGCAGAGAGTTCCACGGCGTTTGACAGTGGTTTCATGTTGTTAAAGGACGTCTCCAGACGTTTCGAAAGTGCGAGTGTGGCAGTTTTAGATCGTCTCTAAAGACCTCACCTCTGGTCCAAGCATTTCAGAGTTCCCTCCCTGGCGCCTCATCCTGGCTGACGTTCCGCAGATCGCGGTAGCGGGACGGTTATTTTACCGCCAGCATCGCTTTTCTTGACGGCGTGGATGGGACGAATCCCACAGCACGCTTGGAATGGCCCGGCACGCCGGCGCGTGCCATTTGGAATAGCTCACCATTTCGAACCCATCGACAAATAGACCCTCCGTAGTTCCACGTTCGAATTCGTACCCGTCATCTGCGGATCGTTGGTCAGATTAGTGGCGTATAAACGCATATGATGTGCGCCGCGTTTCCAATAATAGGCGACGCCCGCATCCACCCCGTATTGGTCTTTCTCAAATTTCACCGCCGAGTTGCTACGGATCGTCCAGTTGCCGAACAGCTGTCGCAAGCCAGTGGAGAACTCGAAGCCTTCCCCGTTCGCGTCGCACAGATTGTACTTCGCGAAAAGCCGGGCGGTCCGAATCAATGAGGCCCCCGGGGAGAGCCGGTTTTGGAAAATCGTCCTTCCCCGTGGGACCGAATAACCAAAGATGAGTGTGAGTCGCTTGTCGATCTGCCCGTATATTTCCGACTCAAACCCTTTGTATTCCTCGCCCTTCGTGAGGTAGGTCTCACTGTAGACAAGCTGTGCCTGCGGGAACTGAGGCGTAGGTTGGGGCTGGTTGATGGGTGTGCTTGCCAGCGCACCATTACGGCGGATCCGGTACAGCGAAACTGTCGCGGTCCACTTATTTTTTAAAAAATTGCCCTTGAAGCCAATCTCGTCCAGCTCCGCCTTGAGTTGCCCCGTGATGAATTCGTTGCGGCGAGGATCATTTGCGGCAGGGAGAATGGCGCCGTTGGAAGCGACAAAACTGGTGTATCGCAACTGGGTCACAGGCGGATCCTCCTGATGGCTCCGCAAATAGTATAACGACATGCTCGGGACCGGCTTGTAGGAGACTGAGTACCGTGGCGCCGTGGTGGTCAACTTGCCGAGCGCCACATCCTGATTCGTGACGATGTTATGCGTTACGGTTTCCGTCGTGTCCCGCCGGACGCCGCCCATCAGCTTGATCTTGTCCTGCCAGAACGACCCAAGATATTGAACATAGTAGCCGTAGCCGCCGCTGCTCGTCTTGGTCTTGCTGGTCAGCGGCGCCGACGTGTAAAAATTAAAATTCGGTGGCGGGATGTGCCGCGGGTTATAGAGATTATCGAATAGATTGGTCGAAAAGTTTCCGCTCTTCTGTGCCGCCATCCGATCGAAGATGTCATAGCCGAGGACTACTTGATGGGACGAACGACCAATGGTCTTACTGTAAATCATGTCTCCCTGATGACGGGCCTGTTGCGCCCTGGCGAACGAGTAAGTGTACAACAAAGGAACGAGGAAATTTTTTGGATCGTTCGGGTCCGCGAGCGTGTTTGCGATCTTGTTGATGAACCGCCGTTGTTCATTGTAACCATCAAGGTACAGTCCGGTGCGATATGAAATCGCGTCCGAAAGCCTGTAGGTGAGCACCGTCGATATCTCACCCACGTTGTCAAAGAGCCCGATACCGGGAAACCCCCAGCCGGACTTCAAAGGGACCTTGGGATAGCTGTAGGGATTCCACGCGGAGCCGATCATTTGTCCCACCGACTGGCGCAAGCGGAAGATGGTGCCCGACCGATCATCCATGAAATCGGTTTCAGCGCTCTGCCCTGGGCCTTCATGCCGGAAAAGCGTCAGGTTGGTCAGCAATTCTGCCGCGGGTGCGATGTTCCAGAGCACACTGGGACCGATGCCGTACTTGCGCGTGTGACTTAGTTCGCCGCCATAGGTCCCGTCGCCATCTTCAAAATAGACTGGCACGCGCGCCGATAGATTCTTTGACAAGATGCGGTTTGAATCCAGGTCGAAACGGAAAAACTTGTCGGTGCCAACGATGACATTCGACGAGAGCGCATTCTGCCTCGTTGGCTTCTTGCTCACATAGTTGACCAGACCGCCGGCCTGACCGCGGCCGATGGCGGCTGATGCCGGTCCCTTGACGAACTCAATGCGATCGTAAAGGGCCGCATCGCGGGTGACAGCGGCACTTACCAAAAAGCCATCGCGATAAGAATCCGTGATGATGAGACCCCTGACCTCCCACGTTTCGTTTGCCGATCCATTCGTGCGGGGAATAACATTGTTTACCCATTTTATGATGTCGCGACTTGTGAACACCGTGGCATCTTTTAGCAGGCCCGCGGTCATGACAGAAATCGACTGGGGAATGTCGATGTAGGGTAGGTTCAGGCGTGACGAGGAACTGGCATCCTGAGCGCCGTAGCCCACTGCCGAGCTCGCATTAATCGTGAAGGGCTGAAGTTTGACTACCGAATCTTTGCTTTCGACTTTCGTTTGAGCCAACGCCACAGCGCTGGAGGATACAGCGATTAACAAAAAAGAGATCGCAAAAACACGACCAGGGCAGCGGCCAGATGGCCGCGGAGTGAACAGGGAGGCATTCATGGGGATTTAAAGGGTATTGCGATAACATTGAAATAACGGTGTTATGACAACGTCGATAGTAATTTGTATTCCGCGCAGAAGTATTTTGTAAGAATCTTTTTGACAAAGGTTTAACGGAACTATTCATGGTCGATTCAACAGCACTTTTTCCAGAATATCGGGCCCGGCTTGACGTGAATCTGCCGCATTGGTTATTTCGAACAATGTCGAAAGGTTTTACCGCAGTGACCGTCCGGGCGGCACCGCATCCCGACGTTAAAAAAGAGAAATCACCGGATAGTCAGGCGCCGGACGCTACTGCGTCCACGGTAGCGAGACTGCGTCAGGAGGTGGTCGATCTGATTTTGCGCGGGGATATTGTGCCCGGCAAACGACTCGATCAGCGACAACTAGCGAAGCGGCTGCAGACGACCACCGCACCGTTGCGCGAGGCGTTTAGTGCCTTGGAGTCTGAGGGGTTGCTGGTGCGTGAGCACGGGGTGGGCGTCTTTTGTCGCGTTTACTCGGTGCCGGAGCTCGAAGATATGGTTGAGATTCGTGGAGTCCTTGAAGCACTCGCCGCCCGCCGCGCGGCCACCGTCATATCTGAGGACGAAATCGTAGAATTGAGAAGATTGGCGGCGAAGCTCGGCAGCCCGATACCGACCGGCGGTGAGCGTGAATTCGTCATGACTCACGTGGAGTTTCACAAACGCATCGCGGACATTTCTCGGAGTTCCAGGTTGATCGCATTACTAGAACACTATCACTTGATCGGAGACTTGCTCGCCAATATCGCGCCAAAACTTTGGGCCTCTGAACCACACGACCACCTAAGCTTGGTGGAGGCGATCGCCTCCCGGGACTCAGAAGTCGCCGAACGCGCCATGCGCAATCACATTGCACCGACCTTTGAGAAAAGGTTCGCCGAACTCCGGAAGCGATTTGGCGAGGGGCCGATTCTCCCGTTCACCCCGTATCGGCGCTGACGCACCACAATATAACACGGCAACGGGTTTGCCGGCGTGCAGCCGACTGCTAGGGGCTGCTGCCAGTCGCACCGTTCACGCGTCCTTCATTTGCTCCGCCGCACCAACCGGGCATCCCAGGGCAAATCTCCCCCACCCCAGATCCAGTCCTGAAAGGGCAGCCCACATCACGTCCCACTCCGCCTGCCCGCGCTTTCACGCCAAACATGGAATGCCACCGCAAGAAATCCTCTCAGGAGTAATACACCGCGCGGGTTAGACCGCCCTTTCAGGCCTCGTTTTTCTTCCAGTGCCCAGTCCCAAGCCGTTGCCTGGCTGGAGTGGATCAGGCCTTTGGCCCTCGCCTCGAGCCAGCGCGCGCGACCTCCCCGTGATCGCCCGTGCCCCGGGCAGAATCCGATTGTTGATCAGAGGCGCGCCAGCCTCGGTCGTCGCGACAGGAAGATGTCCGTCACGCCACCGCCACAGGGCTCCAGCCCGCGACCGCTGGAGCGTCAGCGGTTCGCCACGGATGGCGTCGCGCCCTTCCATCCGGCGCGCCACTGCGCCATGAGCTGTGCCACCAGCGCGGCGTTCGCCGGCGCCTGCGCAATGTTGGTGTTTTCCTGCGGGTCCGTCTCTTGATCGTAGAGTTCGACCGCATCCACCTTCGAGTGATCGTCGCGTGCCACCCACACCGTAAAACGATAACGCTCCGTCCGCATGGAATAGCCCATCAGCGGGCCCGCCCCCGAGTTGCCCGCATTGCGCGGATACTGGCTGAAGGCCGCTTTTTTCCACGGGCGCTGCGGATCATCGAGCAGCGGTTTGAAGCTGAGCCCTTCCAAGTGGCCCGGGAGCGGCAGACCCGCCAGTTCCGCCAGCGTCGGATAGACATCCACAAATTCCACGATGGAATTCGATTTGGCGCCCGCGTTTTTCATACCCGGGACGGAAAGCAGGAGCGGCACGTTGGTATCGTTTTCGACCGTGCTGTGTTTGCACCACGCATCGTGCTCCCCGAGTTTCCAGCCGTGGTCGCCCCAGAGAATCACGATCGTGTTTTTCCGGAGTCCCAGTCGATCCAGCTCATCGAGCACCTTCCCAACCTGCGCATCCATATAACTGATTGCGGCATAGTAGCCGTGCTTGAGCTGCCGCGCCAGATCGTCGGGTATCGAGCCTTCCGGAATGTCACGGTAGTTTCGGAGTTCACCGCCCGGGAGAACCGCGTAGGCCGGGGCGTCTTTCGCCCGAAACTTGTTGGGCGCGAGCTCAATTTTCGCGGGGTCGTAAAGATCCCAGTATTTCTTTGGCGCGACGAACGGCAGGTGCGGCTTCACAAAGCCCACCGCCAGAAAGAAGGGCGTCGATTTCTGGCTGAAGTCGCGAAGCGTGGTAACCGCCAACTCCGCCACCTTCCCATCCTGAAAGGCATTGTCCGGGACGTCGGCGCTTTCAAAGGCCGGCCCGCGGGTATTCATGACTTTCGCCTTTTTCTTTTTCCCGCCTTTCGCCTTCGGCTGGTCATCCGGGTCAGCCCCGCGTCCCTGGTTAAATTCGCGATTTTCCGGTCGGCCGTAAGTCGCCGCCTTGGGCGTACCCCAAGGCACCGACCAGGAGTGCGGATCGTCGAAACTACCGTGGTAAATTTTGCCCATTCCCTGCACGAAATAGCCGCTGTTCTTGAAATGCTGCGGCAGCGTGACCACGTCGGGCAGCGCCGCGCGGAAATGCGTCAGCAGATCCCACACTTTCGTCGTATCGGGCCGCGTGCCGGTCATCAGACTCGAGCGCGTGGGCGAGCAAACCGCCTGCTGGCAATACGCGCGCTTGAACGTGATGCCCTCCTGCGCGAGGCGATCGAGATTCGGGCTTTTGATGTGGCGGGCGCCGTAGGCCCCGAATTCCGGTCGAAGATCATCGACGGCGATAAACAGGATGTTGGGGCGTTCGGCGGCGCTCAGCCCAATACCGGGCAGGCCCAGGAGCAGAAGAAGGGGAAACTTTTTCATTTTGGAAAGGGACCTTTAGTTCACGCGGCGATCGGCGGGGGTAATGGCGCGCGGACGGTTGGCGGGGCCGGGTTTCGTCAGCGGCAGTGTACTCAACGCGTGTTCTGCGACGCGCGCGGTGGCGGCGAGCGCCGGATCGGCGAAGCGATTGTCAAACTTCACCGGATCGTCCGGGCGCCAGTAAAGTTCGCGTGGACCGCCGCTGCCGTCCCCTGGGATCGGGAGGACAGCAACGAGCCCGGGCAAAAGCCAGGGCAGGTAACGCATCGCAGGCACAAGGGCGCGGGTTGGGTGGAACGGGAGCGAGGCGGGCCTACTGTTTTTTTCGCTTCTCCCGGTTCGCGTTTTTCGCGTGGCGGCCGGAGGGGTCGCCGTTGTCAACGATCCCATTCGCCGGATTGAGCTGCGCGAGGACGGCGGAGAGCCGCTGGCGGGCGGCGCGAGCGGAGGGATCTGGGGAGTCGGCGGGAACGAGCTTTTCCTCGAACGGGGCTCCACTCATGCCGTAGAGCTCGCCTTTCTCGTTCAGTTTCCAGTCGGTTTCGCGGACATACCACATGCGGGCGAGCTGGTTGAACGCCCACGTGCGGGGCTGGCCTGGTTCACCACGGAACTGCGGCGCAAGGCTGCGGCCGTCGATGATCAACCCGTCCGGCAGTTTCGCGCCGGCCAGCTCAGCGAACGTCGGAAAGAAATCGCTCGAGTCGACCATGTCGCGCGAGACTCTTCCCGCCGGCGTCACGCCGGGCCAGTTCACGATCATCGGGACCAGCCCGCCGCCTTCGAGCATCGAGCCTTTCGCGCCGGAGAGCGGTCGCCCGCCGATGGTCGCACGGTCGGCGTAAGGGCGGGCGGTACCATTATCCCCCAGGAACACGACCAGTGTTTTCTCGCGGAGCCCAAGCTGCTCGAGTTCGGCGACGAGCTTGCCCACCAGTTTGTCCATGTAAGCGACATTGTCGGCGTAAAGAGTGTTGCTGCCGGTGACGCTGTCGGGCGTGGGCAGAATCTCGGTGTGCACATGCGACAGCGAGTAATACAGGTAAAAGGGTTGGTCGCGGTGCCGCGTGATAAAATCGACCGCGACCCGATGCATCACGTCCGGCATGTATTCCCGGTCCCGCAGCGGCACGCTTTTGCCATTCAGCTCGTAGGTCTTGGCCTTGTCCTGCGTATTCCAATAGACGCCGCTGCCTTTGTATTTCAGATATTCGTCGAAGCCGAATTCGGCCGGCCCCAGCGGGAGCTGCCCCCATTTTCCCACGGCCGATGTGACGTACCCGGCGGACTTCAGCACCTTCGGCATCATGGTCCAGTCCCGGGGGGAGTAAGTGCCGGTCGCGTCCTGATTCGTGGCGCCGGTGCGAAAAGGGTAGCGGCCGGTGAGGATCATCGCGCGCGATGGGCCGCAGAGCGGCACCGTGTAGGCGTTCGCATAGCGGGTGCCGCCGCGGGCGAGCGCATCGATGTGAGGCGTCCGATAATTGTCCGCGCCGTAGCAACTGACCTCTCCGACGCCGAGGTCATCCGCGAGGATGAAAACGATGTTGGGCCGGGCGGGCGGCTGGGCGGCAAAGGAGGTGAGCAGGCTGCCGAGCCCAAGGAAAAACGCGCGTCGTTTCATGAAGGAAAAGAGAGGACTAAAGGGGAAAGGTTTCAAAGCGCGGCGCCCATGGCGCCTTAAACCCCGTTAAAAGGCGCACCCGAGACCCGCCGCGCGTCAGAACTTCACCGTCAGCGCGATATCATACTGTGGCGGCATAACGTAAGAGTAGCGGTAGAGGTTGGCTCCCGAAGCCAGGGTGGTGAAGCTGGTCTTGCGGACCGCCCCGTTTTCCAAGTCCACCAGGTTCCTGACTCCCGCGCGGAGGCGCACTTGCTGGCCCCAGATTTTCTGGTCGCGCATGATATAGGCGTGCACGAGGTGGGTCGAGCCACCGATCATTTCCTGACCGGAGGGGATCCCGAAGAGGTAATCGTCGCGCCAGCTGCCGTTGATGCCCAGGCGAACTCCGCGGAGCGGCTGCCAGACGCTGCGGGCAAAGGCGTAATCGACGACCCAACTGGCGGACCACGGGGACGCGCGAGCGCCCGAAGGCTTGTTCTTGATGTCGAGCGAGTCCAAGAGCAGCCGGGCGGTGGAAAGGAGGCCGGCAGCCTCGTTGCCGCGCTGGACCGCGGCGTCATAGTAGGCGCGGAAAGACTTCAGGTCGGGCTCACCCTGAACTTGCGTGCGAGCCAGCGTGAACCGCAGTTGCAGCCCCTTGGAGGGCCGGATCATCAGCGTGAGATCGGCGCCCGTGGAGTTCTCGGTGGACGGGTAGTTGCGGGCTGCGCTTCCCGTGCCCGGCGCGCTGTATTTGTAGCGGGGATTGCCGGGGAGAACGTCGTTCGGGTTCATCAGGTCCTCGATTTGGTCCGTATTCAGATTAACGATATTGTTATACGAGAGCACGACGTTCTGACGGTCGATGTCGAACGCCCCGAGGGTGAAACCCACCCGTTCCTCGAGCAGCGAGCCCTTCAGGCCGATTTCCCGGGTGACGCCCGTAATCGGGCCGAAACGGACATTGTCGAAGGTCACCGCATCCTGGAACCGAAACGACTCGGAATAGACGCCGTAGACGTTGATATTTTTGGTCAGTGCCCAAGTGAGCCCGCTGCTCAGCGTGTTGGCCCCCTGGTTCATCGCCTGGTTTTCGGTATAGTCGCCGGGCAGTGCGGCTTTGCGCTTCGGCGGCGTGATCGCCTCGTTGAAGGGCCCGATGTAGCGGGAAGTCTTATATTCCCACAACCGGCTTTGATCCCGGCGCACGCCTACCAGGGACTGAAGCCGCCCCCCAAAGTACTTGCCACTGGCAAACACCGAGGCCGCAGCGGACCGGGACCACGACGTGCCATCCGCGGCGTCAGTCCCCGAGGCAAAGAAACCCAACATCCGCATATCAACCGCGGACGTCACGGGCAGGTTGTCGAATTGCATGCGGTCGTAAAAGGCGCGGGAGTAGAAGCCCGGATCATCAAGGTAAACGCGGAGGCGGCCACGATCGTTGCTGACGTCGATCGCGCTGGCGGCGCCCGCGAGTACTCTCCTGACATTATATCCTTGGAGGCGATAATTGAGGACGCTGTTCTCGCGATACTCGGCCGCCGCGACGAAAAGCTGCTGCGTCCACTTGAGCTTATTCCAAAAATACGCGGCGGAGCCCCGGAAGGCATGCGCCTCGGACCCGAAGCGCTTTCGATCCGTGGTGGAGTCCATGAAAGGCCGCCCGTTCACATCGAGGCTGATCGGACCGTCAAAGGAGTTGTCATTGCGGTCCTGGTGCTGCGCCTGGTGGTTGTAGGCGAGCTCGAGATCCACCGGACCGGCCTTCTGTTCGATCGCAATGGACAGCGCATTAAAGGGCCGGGCCTGGTTATCGAAGGCTCCGCGAAGGTTGTAGTGCATGGGCAGGCCATTGACGCGCTTGGTGCCCACGAGGGCGCCGGCGGCGTTGCGCATACTGACATCGAAGTAGCGGCCTTCGATCAGAGTTGGTTCGCCGCCGGCGACCGCGTTGCCGCTTCCCCGGTCGATCGCGGGCAGGGTCGACTGCAAGATCCAAGCGCCTGCCGAAGTGTAGTAGGCACCCGCCGCAGAGTAGCCCAGTCCCCGCGCGGACTGCTCGCGAATCCGCACGCTGGCAAACCCACGCGTGCTATCCCACTTACCCTGTTCGCCTTCAATCCGGATCGAGGTATGTTTGAACGGCTGCCAGACGAGGGCGAGAGTCTCACCTTCGAACTTGTAGGCGGAGGCGTCCTGAAAGGTTTTTTCCTGGCGCCGGACCGCATTCAAGCGGAGGGAGAGGTTCGAACGGAGCCGGCGGTTGACGTCGATTTGAAAACGATACGCTCCCTCGCTGTCGTACTGGCTCAGGGCCGTCACAAAATTTCGGGGTTGGGGCCGCTTGGTGAAGATCGAGCCCATACCGCCGGGTTCGACCTCGCCGAAGATCAGCGAATTGGAGCCCTTGCCGAAATCGATGCGCTCGACGTTGTAGGTGTCGTTGGGGATGGCCCAGCGAAAATAGTTGCGACTGAGATTGCCGCTCGTGCTCAGGCCGCGAAACGCGAAGCCACCCTGCTGATTGTCGTTTTCCATCAACGGCGCCGCGTACACATTGGACACGAAATTCGCCACTTGATCCGCGGTGAACAGGCCGAGGTCCTCCATGAAATCGGCCGTGATCGCGTCGATCGCAATCGGGACATCCTTGAGCGCCTGTTTGGTGCGCGTGGCGGAGAGGGTATCGTTGGCGGACCATCCGGTCTCTCGCTCGGTTGCGATGATGAACGGCGACAGGGTCACCGCTTCTGTGTTCGCCGCGGCAGCAAGCGGGGCGACCGGTGCCGTTTGAGCGCCGGCTACCCCCGTTGCGACCAGGGCGATCCCGGCCAACGCAAGTGCCCTCAGGCGCGGAGTAACGCCACGACCGGATGGCAGGACTAATGGGGGTATCATCATAAGACTGGATTGCTTCGCACGAAAGGCGTGGCCCTTGGCATCCGGCAGGCAGAAAAACCAACGGAACCAAAACCGAGTTACACCCTACAGCGTAGCCCTTTGCCCCGGCAAACGGTATCGGTCGTTTGTACGACCCGAGGCGATGTGTTCCGGCCGTGCGTCAACCTGCAACCCGGAGAGTATTCCCCGCTCCCGACTAGCTCCGATCCAGGAATTTCACGACCGCTTCGGTACGCGATTGCACGTGCAGCTTTTCGTAGACGGCGTGGATATGGGTGCGCACCGTGCTCATGCTAATCGAAAGCTCGTCGGCTATTTCCTTGTAGAGAAAACCCTTGCTGAGGAGCCGGAGAATCTCCCTCTCCCGCTTGCTGAGCTGCTCCATTTCACTCCGCGTCTCCCCCGCGCCATGAAAATACGCGACGACTTTGCGGGCGATCTGCATGGACATCGGCGCGCCCCCCGCATGCACATGCGCCACCGCTTCGATGATTTCGGCTGCCGGCATTTTCTTCAGCAGGTAGCCATTCGCGCCGGCCTGCAACGAATCGAAGATGAGATCGCTCTCCTCGTAGGTGGTGAGCATGAGCACGAGCATTTTCGGACACACCCGCTTTAATTGCCGCACACATTCGATCCCGCTCATGCCGGGCAGGTTGATATCGACCAGCGCCACCTGCGGCGCCTGCGCGGGAATTCCCCGCAACGCTTCCTCTCCGGTCGCATACGACTGCAGGCAGACGATCCCAGGCGCCCGTTGCAGTAATTTGCTCAGGCTTTCCCTCGTGCCCGCATTGTCTTCCACCAGGGATACTTTGATCGTCGTCGGCATCGGCATTCCAGGCTCCTCCGGCAGTGAATCGAAGCAGGGGCGCCGGACGAGACCAATCCAGTCGAACAAACATACGACCCCCCTCGGCTTGCTCAGCTCGGGGTCGCGCCGAGCGGGACGCTGAATTCCAGCCGCAGGCCGCCTCCCGCTTTGCGCTCAAGTCGAAACTCGCCGCCGACCGCTTCCATCCGCTGCCGCATATTGCGCAGGCCATCGCCGGGGGAGAGTTCCGGCGACGTTTTCATACCGACCCCGTCGTCCTCCACCGTCACGCGCAGCAGATTGGTTTCGCTCACAATTCGCAGGTTCACGGCCCCGGCGCGCGCGTGCCGCACGACATTGGTCAGCGCCTCCTTTACCACCAGAAGCAGATGGTGCCGAATGTCAGATGCCACCGGCGTGGCCGGCGGATCGTCGGGCAAATCCAACGCGCAACGAATTCCCGCGCTGCGCAGGAAGTCCATCGCATGCTGGCCCAGGTAGCTGATGACGTTGGGCAGCGTGTCATTGCGCGGATTGATCGCCCACACGATTTCGTCGAGCGACTTCAGCATCTGGCCGGTCGAGTTGGTAATTTGCCGCAGGTTTTCCCCCGCAGGATCGGCGGGGCCCCGGTCTTGCGCCGCGATTTCGCTCAGAAGTTTTACATGAGCGAGGCTGCCGCCGAGTTCGTCGTGAATGTCGCGGGCGATCCGGGCGCGATCTTCAAATAACGCGGCCTGTTGCTCGGCGCGGCGCAGTTTCCTCCGCAGTCGTTGAAACGACAGGAAGCGCACGGCGCCCACGACCAGCGCGGTGAAGAGGCCGACGATGCCGGCGCGAAACCACCACGTCTGCCAATAAAACGGGCTCACGACCACCGCCAGCGTGGCGCCGGTCTCGTTCCACACTCCGGTGTCATTGCCCGCAATGACCCGAAACAGGTAGCTGCCGGCCGGCAGACGCGAATACGTGGCCGCGCCGGCCTGGCCGGGGGCGGACCAAGCCTCGTCAAAACGGTCGAGCCGGTAGCGAAAACGGACATTATCGGGCGCGGAATAGCTCAGGGCCGCGAAATCGATCACCAACCGGCGGTGCGCCGGCGGCAAATGGACGGACGGCATGGGCACTGCCAGATCAACGAGGTCCGCATCGCGCTCGCGCCGCAGGGGAAACCGGCTGCTCCATACCGCCACGGCCCGATCATCGAGGGTCACGCGTTCCAAAGTGACCGGGGGCGGGACGGCGTTGCGGAGAACATTCTTCGGATTCAGCGCCAGCACACCCAGACTGGTCGAGAACAGCACACCCCCGTCGCTGGTCGGGCAAACGGCGGGCGCGTTGCCGTAGTGGGGCTGCAGGTTGGGCAGGCCGTGTTCATAGGGGTAAAGGGTCGAACGCAGTTCAGTCTGCTGACCGGCCGCGGCGGCCGGCGCGCCCGCCCTTTCCACCTTGGTCAGACCATGTGGTCCGGCGAGCCACACGGCGCCAGAGCTGTCGGAAGCAATCTGCCAGACCGCATCATCAATGAGCCCCTCGGCCGCGGAAAACCGGGTATATCGACCGTCCTTGAGAATTCCCACTCCGCGCTCCGCATATCCGATCCAAAGACTACCGTCCGGCGCCGCCTGGAGGCAGCGCACGGAAGTGGCGCCCACCCCGGCCAGGGCGGGTTCCGCCACCAGCGCGTCACCCACGACCTTCAAAACCTGCCCGTCCGATGTTCCGATCCAAATCGTTCCCCGGGCATCTTGCACCAGGGCCCGGATATTCCGCACCGTTTCCGGGGGCGCATACCGCCGGACGACGCGGTCTTTTAGCTGGCAAAGACTCACCACGCCGTTCGTGGCGAACCACACGGAGTTATCGGCGGCGACAAGCACCGCGCGTACGGAATTGCTGGGCAGGCCGTCGTCCTGATTCCAGGTGCGCACGAGGCCGGTTCGCCGGTCGATCTCGCGCAAGCCATAGCCCCGCGTCCCGACCCAAACCGTGTTCATCCGATCCGCCGCCACACACGCGGCTGCCCCGCCCCCCTCCGGCATGATACTCCAGCCGGCGTGGTTCCCGCGCGCCACCTGCCCCCGGTCCGCGACCGCCCACAACAGCCCGTCAGGGTCCTGGCACAACGAGACCACGGATTGAAACGGCAGGCCGGTCTGGGGTCCCATCAATTCCATCGCGCGCGGCCGGAGTCGATTCAAGCCTCCGCCGAAGGTTCCCACCCAGAGGTTGCCCTCCCGGTCTTCCAGCAGGGCGCTCACGTTCCGGTGCGACGTATCTACTTTTTCAATCCGCTGTCCATCGTAGCGGAACAATCCGTCCGTGCTGGTGCCGATCCAAAGGGCGCCGGTGGAATCTTCCAACAGACTCGACGGGCGAACTCCGGGAGGGAGGGTGATGCACTCCTCCGGAACCGCCCCACCCGGGAGGATCCGATACAGCCGCGATCGCGCGCAGGCCCAGAGGCCGCCGGCCCGCGCCGCTGCCAGCGTCACGTCCCCGGTCCCGAGTTGAAATTTCTGCTCGAATTTCCCCCCCTGCAGCCAGCCTACCCGGCCGTTCAGCGCGCCCCAAACGCGGCCTTCCGCATCGCAGGCGAGCGATGCCCGGCCACCGCCGCCCCCGCGGTCCGGCATCGCCACCTCCCGCCAGCGATCGCCGATCACCGCGCCCAGGCGGCCGCCAAAAGCCAGCCAGACTGCACCTGCCGCCTCCGCTGCGAATCCGGTCAATCGCCCGCTTGGCGCCCCTTCAGCGACCGTGAAACGCTGCGCGCGGTCGCGCCCCACTTTGAGCACTTCCTCCCGAAACGCCGCCACCCAGAGGTTGCCCTGCCAGTCCGAAAACATCGCCCGCACCCCTCCCCCAATCACGCCCTCCACGGCTGAGATTTCGAACGGCTCAAAGGAAGATCCGTTGAATCGAACCAAGCCTCCGTGGGTCGCGACCCAAAGCGACCCATCGGGCGTTTGAGTCACCCCCGTGACGCGATTGTCCGGTAGTCCGTCATCGGCGCTCCAAACGCGGGCCCTCCAACCCAGTGAGGTTGGCGTGCTGCCATACGCCAGGGACGCGCTGCCAAGCACGAGCGCCACCAGGAATTGAGCCGGCCGGCAGTTTCCCCCGCCCAGACGCGCCGCCCACAACCGGAGCAAGCGCAGCGCCCGCCTCGTATTCGCGACGGAAACCACAGGCGTGTCCGGGAGAAGTTGAGCAGCGCCCCGCATTCCCCAGGAGCCAAAATGCGCGGGCCCACGAAGGCAAGGTCCTGCACCGCGGCTGCGACGCGCCTGACAGCCGCGGTCAGTGAACCCTCAGATAACGGGGATAAGCGGAGAACCCGAAGTCGCGCCCGGCACGTGATGATCGACGCCGGGACGCTAAGGACGAGGGCGGAACGCGGCGGGCGTTCTTCGATGAGCGACGTTCTTCGAGACCATCACAATCAAAGGTCAAACGTAGCGGTGAGGATAAAGATCCGCGGATCGATGATGCGATAACCGTTCGGCGTGCCGTCAGGAAAGGCGCTTATCGCTTGCAGGCGTCCGTTTTCCTGCAGGTTTCGCACATTCAACTGAAAGGTGGCGCCAATTTTATTCGAGAAAAGCCGGGTGCGGTAGGCTACGAACGCATCCGCGTACAGATTCGCCTTTTCATAGATCGGGCGGTTGGTATCGAGCGCCGTGATGACTGCGGGCAATTGCTCGACCCCATAGTAGCCGATCGCACCCTTGTCTTCCCAGCGCAAGGCGCCGCCAACCGTCATTCGCTTGAGATGCTTCTGCTCCGTCAATCCGCCGAGACGATAGCTCGTGCTCATATTCGCGCGGTATCGCCGAATCTGGGGCCGGCTTTTGCCTTCCGTGGCGATGGCAACGCCGAGCGGGGCGACGACGCTCGCCGCCAGGAACTGGGACGCTGAATTGCTGCCCGCGTAGCGCTCCGTAAACCACGGCCGCCCCAATTCGGGGTCGACGATGCGTTGCCAGACCGGCAGCCGCTCCGCCAGCCATTTGGTCATCCCCGGGGACAGGCGCGAGTCGATTGATTGCGTCTCCGTGACGTTGAGCTTCACCGTCCAGAAGTTGGTCGGAGTGAAGTTGATTTCCACCTCCGTGCCTTTCGCAATCACATCACCGGTTTCGCCGATCAAGTATTCCTGCGGAATGAGGTAATCCTTATCGAGGCCCATGATTTTCGCGACTTCGGTGTCGATCTGGTCCTGGGTGAGCGACGCGCCCCGCGCGGTCGCCGCATTGACGACCCATCCCGAAGCGCGATCGTACAGCAAAACGTTGCCCGACCCTGAGCCTCGCGTCAGGAAATCGATGGCGCGCAGCCGCTGCGCGATGATGGTGCTGCTGCCATTGCGCGAATTGATCTGTTTCGTTTCGTACTTGTTGATCCGGGTCACGAGTCGCCCGCCCATGAGATTAAGGGAAAACCCGTAGTCCGTACCCTCGCCCGTCGGATCAGGGAGGGGCCGCCGAAACAAATCCATGGCAGGCCCCGCCGGCTGGAAGCTATCGGAAACATTGCCGTATACACTGAGCCAGGGTTTGGGCCGCAGCACGACGCCGGCAGTTTTGGTGAGACCTTCCCGACTCCTCCAGCCCTCGGGCGACCACTTGCCAAAGGAGTCGGGCTTAACCTCGATCACGCCGTCGGTGGAGGTGAACTCGGGGGCGAGGCCGTCGAGGTTGAAGCTGCGATCCTTCCGCAGGCCAAACGTGGTAATGACGCGTCCTTGCAACAGGTGGCTCTGCAAAACCGCTCCATGGGTCTTGAGCACCGTCCGGGAGAGAGCGTAGTCATTGCCTACAATTGAAGCCCCGAGCTTGGCGCGTTCCGTGACGAATTGACCGGTGACACCATTGCCCCAGCGATAGTCATAGAATTGATCCGAAACAAAATTGGCGGGGGCCATGTCCGCATTTGCCCCCACATTATCGCCGACGTAGTAACGGAAGTAGCCCCGGGTGATTGCCGGGGTGGCCGGGAAGCCGAGCGCGTCGACGACCCCGGTGGTCGGGAGCCACGCGTGCTTCGACTGAAGCACGTCGCGATACGCGGTGCGGCTGGAGTTAAAATCCTTATATTCAGCATAGCCGGAAAACTGATGAAGGCCCAACCAGCGGAGGGCATTTTTTTCTTGGCGCAGATCGAGCTTATAAGCGAGCTGCACCCGGGACGTCTCGCGCAAAAGCGGGTTATCCACAAATCCTTTTACCCCAAAGATGCCAATAAACGGGCGGAGAAAGTAAGGGTTCGCGCTCCCGTCGATCATTCGTTCATTGACGTCAACATGCAGTTGGCCCGTCACGCCGCTGCTGCCGGGCACGCCCATGATATAGCGGGTAAAACGCTGCGCATCCTCGCGGAAGTAACCGGCCTGAAGCGCGAGCATCTGGCGCGGGGTATCAAATAATATCTGCTCGAGCTGCAGGTGAGTTGTCCTCGTCGTATCCCTCATGTAGTTAACAGCGGCTAGGTTCACCGACGGCCACTCGTAGAGTTCACGGCTGCTGACGGATGGGTCGCTCGAGAACAGCGGCTGGGTCGCGCGGATCGCCTCCGGCGTTGTATTCACCAGAAACACATTCTGATTGGGACTGTTCGGCGTATTCGTGCTCGTGGTCCGGCTCGGCGACCAAAAGCCCAGCCCCTTCTGGTCGATGAACAGGGTGGAAAGGGTCGCGAAGTTGGCATTCGAGAAATACGGCGGCAGCGCGTTATTGGCGAATGGCCCCAGCTTCGCGCCATTCAAGGTGACCCTCGCGGTCACGGGATCCCATGTGGGCGAACCCGCCTTTTTCCACCCCGTGATGGCATCGCGCGGCATGGTGGTGTTGGGACGATTGCCCTTGATATCGTAATAGGAGAACGATGCGCTTACGCTTGTGTAACGGAACGGCTGATACTTTACCATGCCGTTGAGCCGCGTGGTATCGAGGCCGGAAGGCTTGCGCGTGAACCCTTCATGCTGAAACGCGCCACTGCCCCGAATCGCCAGCATCCCCTTTTTCAGCACTCGATTCACATCCAAGCTCGTGCGGTACCCGTCGTAGCTGTCGGCGCGCAGACTGACTTGCGAGCGGTTGCGACTCAGGTTGGCCGAGGCGGGCTGCATGTTCACGGTCCCCGCCGCGCTGCCAATTCCAAACACGGTGGAATTTGGTCCCCGGCTGATTTCGATCGCGTCAATATTAAGCGGATCCAGCGGAACGCGCCCGCTCGTTTCGAAATTGCCGAACGAGAGATTGGCCGGTCCCACGCCGCGCACCCGATTCGCATTGTTCGGGTTCATCTGGGTATTATCCACCGGACTGGCGTTGCGATCCACAGAGAAATCGGTGTAGGTTCCGGACCCCTCAGTCCCCGCCTCATAAAGGAAGACATCGTTGATATCCAGCATCGCGAAATCTGTCATCTGTTCCTTGGTGATGACGGTGATCGAAGAGGCGAGATCCTCGACCTTGGAATTGAGCCGGGTGCCCGAGGTCGTATTCGATGCATAATAGCCGCGATCCTCGGAGCGGACCTCAAACGGGGAGAGCGTAACGACGCTGGCCTGGGCGGCCGCCGCCGACCCGGTCCCCGCCAGTGTCCTCTGGGCCGCCTCCATTGCCGTGATTTCATCGGGATCCAGCCTCCCATTCTTATTCAGGTCGTACTTGGCCAGCGTCAATGCGTCGGTCTCTCGCGTTTGGGCGGGAGACAAAGTCGCGAGCAGGAGGAAAAGGCACAAATAAAAATGCCGGCTCGCATGATCGTGCGGCAAACGGTCGCTGATCGGATTTATATAGTACATGGGGTATGATTTTGGGTCTTCAAACGCCGGACACCGTTACTCGGGGGATCGTCGGGAAAAGTTACTTTGATGCCCGCAGATATTCGCACAGCAGGTCCACATTCCGAGCGAACGTCTGTGACCGGATCACACGCTGGCCCGGCTGCTCCGAGCCCTGAAACAGCTGAATCATGTCGTTCTCCTTCACCGGTATGATTTTACTGCCGATCTGCAGCACCATCTCGCGGGCGGAAAATACCTGCACGATCCTGTCGTTTTTCCCGATACTCCCTTCCTCGCTCCACGCGCCACGCGCATCCAACGCCGAGATCGCCTGGATGACCCGCGCCGCGAGTATGGGCGCTGGCGAATTTGCCCGCGGAGCCTGGCTCCACGGCGACAGTCCGGAGAGGTCAACCGGCCGGCGCACCCCGGCCGGGTTGGCCGTCGAGAGGAACTGGTATTCGGCCTCGATGGGAGCCAAGCCCGCCCCACTTACCAGCACGCCATAATGGGTGATCACGGAAGTGTCGTCATAGGTGATTTCGTATCCGTCCAATAGCGACGATGAACCGTTCTTCACGCTCACGCGGCTTCCTTTGGTCACATACAAGGGCCGATTGGTTTCCAACTCATAGAAGCGCGCCAGCACCCGCGCATCCGGTCGCGCGC
>JBEENF010000008.1:0-24431 GCA_041192325.1 Verrucomicrobiota bacterium | reverse complement strand
TGGCGGTGGTTGCCCGACAGGCGCGCGTTCTTTACCTCGTCGAGCCAAACCAGTCGCGCGCGTGCAGCTTCGCGGACTTGGAACGGTTGATGCCACCGAACTTGGGTGGGGTCGTTTCCCGAGCGAGCGTGGCGGATTTATTTCCCGCGCCCGGAGTCTGCGTCGCCGGTGATCCCGGCGACACGGTGGTCGTGACGGGTTCGCTCTATTTGGTCGGCGAAACGCTCGTCCGACTGGAACCGGGGCGCGGACCGAGCGACGACGATCTGCAGGACTTTTGACGCCGGGAAGACCCGCCTGCGCTCACGCCACTGGCTCCACATGCACGGTCACGTCGCTGATCTGGTGTGGGGCGGAGGCGATTAGCGCGTCCTTGACCGCATGCGCGATGTCGTGTCCCGCCCGCACGGTCAGTTCTCCATCCACCCGCACCTGAATATCGACCAGGTACGTGAGCCCACTTTTGCGCACACGCACTTTATCAAGCGCCCGCACCCCGGGCACCTCCAGTGCGAGTCCCCGCACTTCGTTCTCGAAGCGGGCCGGCACGGCGGTGTCCATGATGTCGCCGAGCGCCTTGCGGGCCATGCCGACGCCGTTGAAAACGATCACGACGCAGGCGAGCAGGGCGGCCCAATCGTCGGCGGCTTCCCAGCCTTCGCCACCAATCAAAGCCACCGAAATTCCGATAAAGGCAGCGCCGGACGTCATCGCGTCGGACCAATGATGCTGCGCTTCAACCCCCAACGCCGTGCTGTGCGCCTCGTCACCCGCGACGCTCATGCGTCGGGAAAACCAAAGCTTGATCACGACGACCAGCGCCAGCAACGGCAGCGTCCACCACTTTGGTCCCCGGTGGGGCGTGATGATCTCGTGCAGGGCGTGAACGGCGACCCACCCGGCCATCACGAAAATGAACAGGGCCACCCCGAGCGCCGCCAGCGATTCCGCCTTGCCGTGACCATACGGGTGATTGGCGTCGGGTGGCCTGGCGGCCACCCGGAAACCCGCCCACACCAGGGAGGATGAAAACACGTCGAGCGCGGACTCCGCCGCATCGGCCACAAGCGCGTACGTGTTGCCAAGGATGCCGCCGGTAAACTTGACCACCGCGAGCAGGAGGTTGAGACCGATGCCGCGGAGCACGAGCGCGGAACTCTCTTCCGCGCGGCGTTGCGCATCGGCATGGGGATCTATGCTGCTCGCAGGCATCCTCGCACCATGGAACAACACCCCAGCGCGCCGCCAGCCAGCAATTGACCGTTTTTGGTTTCGAGGTAAGTGTCTGCTGCTCGCATGGCTGCCCACATTTCCACGTCGCACGATCCGGTGAAGCAATTTTCCGTCTTCGCGGAGAATCGGGTGGGCCGGCTGCACGATCTGACGACGCTCCTGAAAAACCACAACGTCCACATCATGGGGATTACCGTCCTGGATACGACGGACAGTGCGATCGTGCGGTACGTCAGCGACGATCCCGACAAGGCGCGGGAACTGATGATCAACAACGATTTTCCCTATACCGAATGTGACGTGCTCGCGGTCGAGATCACGGACGAGTCGGAACTCCAGGGGGTGCTGGCCGCGCTATATGAGGCGGAAATCAATATTTACTATATCTACAGCTTCCTCACCCGACCAGAGGGAAAATCCGCCATCGCCTTGAAAACGGAAGACGAAGATGTCGCGTCGCAGGCGCTGCAAAAACGTGGCTTCCGAGTGCTCACGCAGCGGGATATTTCGCGCTAAAAAAAGCCCCGGAAATCTGGGCTCGATCACTGAGGTGCTCCGCGGCGGAAGGAGGCGATCAGCCTTGAACTTCGCCCATCCGCTCGCCTTCGAGTTCGTAGAGCCCGGTCATGTAACCGTTCTCGAACGTGGCGCCGACCTTGAGTTCACCGAAGAACGAAACCGGCAAATCCATCATGGGCTGAACGCCCTTCTTCATCTTGACCACGACCCACTCGTTCATGTTGGGGACGCCGCCAAAGCAGCAGGACATCGTGTTGCGCATGAGCAGGAATTCGGTGACGAGACCTTTGTCCATTTTCACGGGAACCATATAGCCCACGATCATGGCCTTCTTGCCGTTCCATGATTTGACGAGTGCGGGAATCTGTTCCTCGCCCGTGGGCGGCTTGGCATTGGGCGCGCTGGTCGCCGGATCGAAAGCAGGAGGATCGAAGGTGTAGGAAGCCAACTGCTCGAAACCGAGCTTGAGGTAGCCCTGGGCGTCCACTTCAGGAGCCTTCAAAGGCGTGCCGACTGCGGGAGCAGCGGCGCCCGAATCAGCGGCCCGGAGCGCCGCGACGGCCGCAATGCTGAACACCAACAACGCAGAAACGGAGGCGCGGATCGTTCTCATGTTGGAAAAGGCTATCATCGTCGACGAGTTCGTCAAAAAAAAATTGCTCGCCGGCGGTAATTTCCGGGAGCCGTCCCGGAATGGGCGCACGTCATGCAAGTCGTGCTCGTAGAACCCGTTCGACTGCCCGGCAGCTCAGGAAACGGGGGCGAGCGTTTCCGCGACGGGCGTGCGGTACGCCTTTAACGCCGGGACGATCCCCCCCAGGGCACAAAGCGCGACCATGGCCAGCGGAGTGATCCACAGTACCGGCAGCCACGCGGTGACGTTGAGCACGACGCCGGTCTGCGCGCGAATGACCCCGGCCACTCCCGTCAGGAGCGCGAAATAAACCGCGAAGCCGAGCAAGGCGCCCAACGCGCCAATACACGCCGCTTCCGCCACCACGGCCCCAAAGATCGTTCGCCGGCGGGCCCCCAAGGCCCGCAGGATCGCGAGGTCACGCCGCCGCGCACTCATCGAGTTGTAGATGCTCGCCAACACGGATCCCGCCGCCACCAGCGCGACGAGGTAGGCCACCAGCGCCAGCACCTGGTCGAACCATGAGATCTTGCTAAACAAATCGGCGATGATCGCCCCCACGGGATAGGCAAACGTCAGGCGGTTCCCCTGCTTGTTGTACATCATGTCCAGCATGAAGCCCGCCGCCGGGGTCTTGAGCTGGATAAGCACGGCGCTCACGTCAGTGGCCGCTTTCGGGTCGTGGCCGCTCATCGTCTGCAATCCGCGCAACGGAATCCAGATCACGCGATCCACCGGCGTATTCGTCGCGTCCAGAATTCCCGTAAGAACGTAGTCGTCCGCATGCTCGGCCTTGGCATCGAACGCGAGTCCGTGAAAGGGCCGAAACTTGTCGCCCACCTTCAATCCCAGCCGCTGCGCTGCAAAACTGCCCGCCACCGCTTCCTTGGCGTCGGCCCCAAAAATCTTCCCTCCGGGTTGCAACGCGTATTTTTTTCCCGGGGCGTATTCCACGTTGCTAAACAGCTCCGGCAGCGTGCCCACGAGCCGATAGCCACGCAGATTATCGCCCACCGCCAGCGGGACGGCCGTCTTGACCGCCGGGTGACGTCGCACCGCTTCGTAATCGGCGTACGCCAAATTACCCGCCGAGGCTTCGAGGTGGAAAATCGCGTTCAGCACCAATTGGAGCTTGGAACCGCGCGCGCCGAGCACGGCGTCAAAGCCGGTCGTGGTTTGGGTAAACGCGCTCTGCGACTGCGTCTTCACCATCCACACACACATCAGCAAGCCGCAGGCGAGCGCGATGCTGCCGGCCGTGATGACGGTCGAGAGCGCGTGCTGCCGGAGCGAGCGATAGATGATCAGGGGCAGCGTCATGAGGAGACCCCTTTCATGGCTTCGTTCATATCGGCGAAATCCTTCCGTTGCTCGAATTGTCGCAGCACTTCCTCGTCGTGACTCACTAGCAGCAGCGCCGCCCCGTGTTCACGGCAGACTTCGCGAATGAGCCCCAGCGCCTCTCCCGCGTGCTTGCGGTCGAGATTGCCCGTGGGCTCATCGGCGAGGACGAGCTTCGGCCGGTTCGCCAGCGCGCGGGCGACGGCGACCCGTTGCTGCTGCCCCGTCGAAAGCTGCCAGGGGAAATGATCCAGCCGGTGACCAAGACCAACGCGACCCAGCACTTCGCGCGCCTGCGCCCGATCCGCGCCGCGCGGCCCGAAAGACATGCCGAGCACCACGTTTTCCAGCACCGTGTAGCCCTGCAGCAGGTTGAACGTCTGAAAAATATAGCCCAATTTTTCAGCGCGCAGCCGGTCGCGCCGCGCTTCGCTCAGCGCCGTCATTTCCACGCCGTCCACCACAACCCGGCCGCTGTCCGCCGCCAGGATTCCGGCGATCAAATTCAGAAACGTCGTCTTGCCGGACCCACTTTCGCCGCGCAGCGCCAGTTGCTCATTGGCCGCCAGCGCGAACGCCGGCACGTTCACGATTTGCACGCGGCCGCCCTCGGGCGACACGAAGGATTTTTTCAGATCGGTGACGGCAAGCATGAAGGGTAAAGCGATCCGTCGGAAGACGGTGTGCTTCACAGAGTACAAAATCCGGAACGCGGCAACTTTTTGTGCGGCGGCGGCGCGTTTTTTTCGGTGCGGCCGCGCGCCTCCCTCCGGGAGGCGAAGAAGGAGTCGCACGCCAACACCCGGCCGTTCCCGAAAATATTTCACCCGACGACGGGCCAGCGACCGACTCGACTCCGGCCGGCGATCCTCGCAAGTTCGGCCAATGAGCTCGTCGCCCGGCACAACCTTTTACGCCGCCCTTGCCGCCGAAAAACCCCTGCAGATCGCCGGAGCCATCAATGCCTACGCCGCGCTGCTCGCGCAACGCGCCGGTTTTCAAGCGCTGTATCTTTCCGGCGCCGGCGTGGCCAACCACTCTTATGGCATTCCCGACACCGGTGAAACCACGCTGGCCGATGTCCTGATCGACGTTCGCCGCATCGCGGGTCGTGTGCCTCTACCGTTGCTCGTCGACCTTGACACAGGGTGGGACGATCCCGCCACCGCCGTTCGCGAAGTCGCCGCCGCGGGCGCTGCCGCCGTGCATCTTGAAGATCAGGTTCCCGCCAAACTCTGCGGTCATCTGCCGGGCAAACAACTCGTGCCCGCGGCGGAAATGGTGGGGCGGATCCGCGCCGCCGTGACGGGCAAACCGGAAGCCGCCTTTGTGGTGATGGCCCGCACCGATGCCGCCGCAGTCGAGGGCGTGCCAGCCGCGATCGCGCGCGCCCAAGCCTATGTCGCCGCCGGCGCCGACATGATTTTCGCCGAGGCGCTGCGCACGCTCGCGGATTACCGCGCCTTCACGGCCGCCGTGAACGTTCCGGTGCTGGCCAATCTCACCGAGTTTGGCCAGACGCCCTACTTCACGGTCTCCGAGCTGCGCGCGGCGGGCATTGCGATGATCCTTTATCCGCTCGGCGCCTCGCGCGCCGCGGCCGCGGCCTCGCGCGACGTGTACACGGCGATCCGCCGCGACGGAACGCAGCAAAGCGTCGTGAACAAGATGCAAACCCGCGCAGAGCTGTACGAGGTGCTCGGCTACCAAGCCTGAAGGCCAGGTGTTTCATCGCCGCACGACATGAAATAAGCGTGCGCTATTCCGCCAAATCTTCCGCCGTTCCCGCGCAACCTTCCCGCCCATGAGCCTCCCCCCGCCCAGCCCTCCTGAATTTAAACCAAAAAAATCTGTCGCCCTGTCCGGGGTCGTCGCGGGCAACACCGCGGTTTGTACGGTCGGCCATTCGGGCAATGATCTCCATTACCGAGGCTACGACATCGCCGATCTCGCGAACCTCGCCACGTTCGAGGAAATCGCCCACTTGCTCATTCACGAGAAACTGCCCACCCCCGCCGAGCTCGCCGACTATCAACGCCGGTTGATCAGCCTCCGGGGCCTGCCGCCGCCGCTCCGCGCCGCGCTGGAGCAGATTCCGGCCACGGCGCACCCGATGGATGTGCTCCGAACGGGGTGCTCGATGCTGGGCAACCTCGAGCCGGAAAAACTGTCGTCCACCGGGGCGAGCGCCGCCGCCGCGAGCGCGCGGGCCGTCGCCGACCGTCTGCTCGCGTGCTTTCCCTCCCTGCTGTTGTACTGGCATCACTTCGCCACGCGGGGCAAACGCATCGCAGTGGAGAACGACACGCCGGGAGTCGCGGCGCATTTTCTGCGGCTGCTGCACCAATGGCCGGCCTCGTCGTCGCACATCCGCGCGCTGGATCGCTCATTGATTCTCTACGCCGAACACGAATTCAACGCCTCCACGTTCACCGCGCGCGTGATCGCGGGCACCGGCTCCGATATCTATTCGTGCCTCACCGGGGCCATCGGCGCGCTGCGCGGGCCGAAACACGGCGGCGCCAACGAAGTCGCGCTGGAAATTCAACGCCGCTATCCCACGCCGGACGCGGCGGAGGCGGACATCCGGGCCCGTCTCGCCCGCAAGGAAATCGTCATCGGCTTCGGCCATCCGGTCTACACCATCGCCGATCCGCGCAACACGATCATCAAGGAAGTCGCGCGCGAGCTCAGCGACGAGAATGGCGACCTCACCCGTTTCCACGTCGCGGACCGGCTCGAGACCCTGCTTTGGCACGAGAAGAAAATGTTTCCGAATCTGGATTGGTACAGTGCCCTCGCCTACGAAGCGATGGGCGTCCCGATCCAGATGTTTACGCCGATCTTCGTCATCGCGCGCACGGCGGGGTGGGCCGCCCACGTCGTCGAACAGCGAATCGACGGAAAGATCATCCGCCCCGGAGCCAACTATACGGGACCGGCCGAGCGGCCTTATGTGCCGCTCGAAAAGCGATAATCACTTTCCTCTTTCCCTGCATCGTTCTCCCCCTCTTTTTTGCTCGGCCCAACCGCTCACCTTTCGTCCTGACGAAAGAGAACGATTAAGGGAAAGAGAAAGAATTTTATCATGTCTTCCCCAATTTCCAACGTCCGCCCGCCGCCCGACGCGCTGCTCGCGACTCTGGCCGACTACGTCCTCGCCCACCGCGATCCCAGCGAGGAAGCGATGGACACCGCGCGCTGGTGCCTCGCCGACACGCTCGCCTGTGGCATCCTGGCGCTCGCGTTTCCCGCGTGCACGAAACTGCTCGGCCCCATCGTGGCGGGCGCCGGCGTCACGCACGGCGCACGCGTTCCCGGCACGAGCTACGAATTGGATCCCGTGCAGGGGGCCTTTAACATTGGCACGATCGTCCGGTGGCTCGACTTCAACGACACCTGGCTCGCCGCCGAATGGGGCCATCCCTCCGACAATCTGGGCGCGATCCTGGCGGTCTCCGACTGGCTTTCCCGCCATCAGGCCGCCGGCGCCATCCCCACCGCGTTTCAAACGCCCCTCTTCGCTTTCGCGGGCCAGACCGGCCGGACTCCGCTCACGATGCGCGACGTTCTCGTCGCCATGGTGCAGGCCCACGAAATCCAAGGCGTGCTCGCCCTCGAAAATTCCTTCAACCGCGTCGGACTCGACCATGTGTTACTTGTGCGAATTGCCTCCACTGCCGTTGCCACCGCGCTCCTCGGCGGCACCCGCGAGCAAATCATCAACGCGCTCTCCCACGCGTGGCTCGACGGCTCCGCGTTGCGCACGTACCGCCACGCGCCCAACACCGGCTCCCGTAAATCCTGGGCGGCCGGCGACGCCACGAGCCGGGCGGTCCGGCTCGCGCTGATCGCGATGACGGGCGAGATGGGCTACCCATCCGTGCTCACCGCCAAAACCTGGGGCTTCCAGGACGTCGCGTTCAAGAGCCAGTCGGTCAAGCTGGGGCGTCCGCTGGGCAACTACGTGATGGAACAGATACTCTTCAAGATCTCGTTCCCCGCGGAGTTTCACGCCCAGACCGCCGTCGAAGGCGCGATTCTGCTCCATCCACAAGTCCGCGATCGGCTGCACGAGATCGGCCGGATCGAACTCACCACGCACGAGTCCGCGATCCGCATCATCGACAAAAGCGGGGCCCTCCACAATCCGGCCGACCGCGACCACTGCCTGCAATACATGACCGCTGTCGGACTCATCTTCGGCCAGCTCACCGCCGACGATTACGAAGACCGCGTTGCCGCCGATCCGCGCATCGACGCCCTCCGCGCGCGAATGACGGTTGTCGAGGAGAAACAGTATTCCCGCGACTACCTCGATCCCGACAAGCGCTCGATCGCCAACGCGGTGCAGGTGTATTTCCGCGATGGGACGCACACCGACAAGATCGTGGTCGAATATCCCATCGGTCACCGCCGCCGCCGCAAGGAAGGGATTCCGGTGCTGCGGCGAAAGGCCGAGTCAGCCTTTGCGGCTCATTTCGGGGCGGCCAAAGCCCGGGAGTTGATGGCGCCGTTTGCCGACCGGGCTAAACTGGAAGCCATGTCTGTGCACCAGTTCTGCAGCCAGTTCACCAAATGACCGCCAGGCCCGGGTGACCATGGCGCCAGGTGGGTGGCGATCTTTCGCGCTTTCCGCGGAAATCAACGTCCAGCTCGCCGGTAATCTTCGCGTAATCCGCCGTCCACTCGATTGGTGCGCCCTGCGATGACTGATCGCCGCGAAAGCCGCTCCTACAGTTCGGATTGCTTCGCTCACGCTCAGGCGGGCAAGTTTGAGACTCAGCCCGCACCCCATTGCCAGTCCGGTCAGGTCCGACCACCCGCGCGCCAAACTCCATCCTTGCGCGCCGATCCGCATTGTTCCTGCTTTCATCCCATGACCACCCCACCCCTGCGGCTCGGCCTCCTCCTCGCCGTTTTACTCGGACTGGCTGTCGGGCTTTCCGCCCAATCAGCCGCGCCCGCGCCCATCAACGCCAATGTGAGCGATCTCGGGTTTCTCGCCGGACACTGGCAAGGCACGACCGCTTCCGGCGGAGCCATCGAAGCCATGTGGACCGCGCCCTCGGGCGACAATGCGCTCGGCACGATGCGCATGATGAAGGCGGGCAAGGCGACAATGTACGAGATTCTCGTCGCGGAGCAGGCGGGCGCCGGCGTGAGTTTTCGCGTCAAACATTTCAACCCGGGCCTCACCGGCCGGGAAGAGAAGGACGTTTCCGATCGCTACACCGTGATCGAATTGGCCCGGGAACGCGTGGTGTTGGAAAAACTCGACGGCGCGCCGCTGCGGGTCATCTGGGAGAAACGCCCGGGTGGCGTGCTGGCCGTTTCGCGCGGCACGCAAAAAGACGGACAATGGGTGTACGCCGATTTGTTCATCTTTAAACCGAAGACCTGACCCGCGGTTTCGCGGTGTTTGGACAGTCAACTCTTGCGGCCGCTCGCTGGCGCTGTCACCTCAACCCTGTGGCGCGTGTGCTCGACTCATTTTCCCCGGCTCTGGTAAAACAACCTTGAGTGCCACGGCCCAGTATTGGCGAACTTCCCCCGGCCATCCCGGCGTGCGCCCTCCGCCCCCTATTTTCATCCATCCCCATGAAGAAAACCCCGAACAACCCACCCCGCGCTGAAATCACGCGGCGCGATTTTGTTGGCAAAGCCATCACCACGGCTGCGCTCATAACCGGCGCTCCGGCGTTTTTGCGCGGGCAAAATCTCAACAACAAACTCAACATCGCGTTCATCGCCTGTGGCGGTCGCGCCAATGGCAGTTTGCGCGAACTCACGCTCGTGCCCGGCGAGGCGCGCAAAGGGCCGCCCCCGGCGCCCGGCGAAGGTCCGCATCCCGACGAAAACGTGTCCGTCATCTGCGACGTCAACCAGGTCGCGATCGACGACGCCGCCCGGCGTTACCCGAAGGCAAAGAAATTCACCGACTTTCGCCGCGTTTTCGACCGCCCCAACGATTTCGACGCGGTCGTCGTTTCCACCGCCGAACACACCCACGTGTTCGCCACCTGGCTGGCGCTGACGCACGGCAAACACGTCTACTGCGAGAAGCCGCTCGCCTATAACATCTGGGAAACCCGCCTGATCCGGGAGACGGCGGCGAAATATCCACAACTCTCGACGCAGATGGGCAACCAGGGCCACGCCATGGCTTCGCGCCGCAGCATCCGGGAAATTCTCGAAACCGGCGTCATCGGCCCGGTGCGGGAAGTTCACGTCTGGGCGGACCGCGCGTGGGGCCTGCAGGATGCCGCGTCGGCCGCGCGTTTCGACAAGCCGCATGGTTTCTACAACGGCATCCCGGTCGTCGAGCGCTTCAAGGAGGAGATGCCCGTTCCCGCGACGATGAACTGGGATCTATGGCTCGGGCCCGCGCCGGTGCGCCCCTTCCACGCGACTTATTTCCCCGGTCCGCGGTGGTATCGCTGGTGGGATTTCGCCAACGGCACGATGAGCGATCTCGGCAGCCACGACAACGACGTGCCTTACACGGTGCTGGATCTGTTTCGCACGGACGCGCAGGGCCGCAAGGTGCTCGCGCCGCTGAGCATCGAAGCGACCTCGCCCCATGGGCCCGCGCACCCGGAACTCGCGCCGGCAACCCTGAAGGCGATCTTCGAATACGCCGCGGTGGGCGCCCAGCCGGCGCTCAAGCTCGTGTGGCACCAAGGCGACAGCAAGCCGCCGGGCTGGACACCGGCGTGGGGCGGCCGCTCCTGCATTTTCATGGGCGACAAAGGCATGCTGCTGGGCAACGGAAAACTGTTGCCCGAGGAAAAATTCAAGGGCTTCCAGGCGCCGGCCGAACGCCTGGCCCGCTCGCCGGGCCATTGGGTCGAATGGGTCAACCACGCCAAGGGCAATGGCCCCGTCCCGGGCTCGAACTTCCAATACTCCGGCTGGACCACCGAGGCCAATCACCTCGGCAACGTGGCCTACCGCACCGGCAAGAAAATCCTGTGGGACTACGCCAACATGCGTGCCACCAATGCGCCCGAAGCCGCGCCGTTCATCAAGCGCCCGGCGTTCCGCAAGGGCTGGGACGGCATTCTGAAAGCATAAACGCCATCACCACCCATCCCCGCCGCGCCACCTGAACCGCGGCGGGAGCGGGAGAAAATGAGCGGCGGGCCCACTTCGCGTGCGCCCGCCTTTTTTTGCGGCGCGAAACTGCGCCGGCGCGGTATGATTTAACCACGGAGCATTCCAGCTCGTGCTTTCGGCGCGGCATTCTCAACCGAGCCTTGCTCCTGCTCGCCCTGCGGAAACGTTGACTTGGCCACACGCTGGCGGCGTCGTCTTGGCATATCCCCTTCCCCGATGAGATTTCCACTCTTCTGCCTCGCCGCCGTTGCCGGCCTGTTCCACGCGGCCGCCGTTGCCGCCACCGCTTCGCTCCAACTCACGCTGCCGCCCGCCTGCTACGCCGTGGCCGGCGTGCCGTTCAGCGTTTACTACGACAACGTGGTGCTCACTGAAACGCCCGAAAATTTCCGTTTCGAATTCACCAGCGATGTGGGCCAGGCGGAGGCGCGGCGGTGGACGGTTACGCCCACCGATCGCGACGTGGGCGTGCATCCGGTTTCGATCGCGGTGAAAGATCAGCAGGGGAACGTACTGGAAAAAGCCGGCACGGTGCTCCACGTGGTTCCGCGGCAGGCGGGCAGCGGTCGCGCGCTGCGACTGCTGATGGTCGGCGACAGCCTGACCAACGCCACCCACTACCCGAATGAGATCGCGCGGCTCCTGTCCGCGCCAGGCAACCCGCGGTGGACGATGCTAGGTACACACAAGCCGCCTTCCGCCGCGCCTGGCGTCGCGCACGAAGGCTACGGCGGTTGGAAGTGGAGTTCGTTTCTCACGATGTTTTCGCCCGAGCCCGATCAGACCACGGCGGGGCCGCTGGCGCGCAAACGCACGAGCCCGTTCATTTACCCCACCGCCGACGGCAAACCCAATTTCGATCTCGCCCGCTATCTGCGCGAGGAGTGCAACAACCAGCCACCGGACGTCGTGACTTTCCTGCTTGGGATCAACGACTGTTTCGCCGCCAACCCAAACGATCCGGCCGCCATGGACAAAACCATCGGCGAAGTGCTCGACCATGCGGAGAAGCTCCTGCAGGCGTTTCAAGCGGCGAGTCCGAAGACCGTCCTCGCCGTGGGCCTCACCACGCCGCCGAATGCGCGCGAATCCGGCTTCGAGGCCAATTACAAGGGCAAGTATCACCGCTGGGGTTGGAAGCGCATTCAGCACCGGCTCGTGCAACAAATGCTCCAGCGCTTCTCCGGCCGCGAGGCGCAGAATGTTTTCCTCGTTCCCACCGAACTGAATCTCGATCCCGTCGACGGTTACCCCGACAACAACGGCGTTCATCCCAACCCGGCCGGTTACCAGCAAATCGGCGCGTCCTTCTACGCGTGGTTGAAGTGGTGGCTCGCCCGTCAACCTTGAACGTCAAACCTCGCCCGCTGCGTCCCATGTCCTCCCCTGCCCCCGAAATTCCGTCCGCACCTTCTACCACGCTTTTCTCGCGACGCGCTTTTTTGCAGTCGGGCGCTCTCGCCACGGGCGCCTTGGCGCTCGGAGCGCGCGGCGCGCCTGCGACGGCGCCTTCCCCTCGCGATCCGCTCATCGCTTCAATCGAAAAACACGTTCTCCGCCGCGGACGCGATGGCGCGGGACCCACGTGGTTTCACCCGCGGGCGTGCATGATCCCGGGCGGCTCGGGCCAGCGGGCGTTCATGACGCTGCAGACGATCAAGGGCTCCGACTATTTTGGTCCGGTGCATTGGATGGAATCGTCGGACCTCGGTCGCACGTGGTCGGAACCGCAACCGGTCGCCGCGCTCGGGCGCGTCGCGCAGAGTAGTGGCGCCGAAGAAGGCGTGTGTGACGTCGTACCTGAATGGCATGCGCCGTCCCGCAGCGTCCTCGCGCTGGGGCACAACGTATTTTATAGCGGCCCGACTTTTTCCGCCGCCCAGCCTCCGCGCTGGCCGGTGTATGCAGTGTGGCGCGATGGGCGTTGGGGGCCGCGGCGCAAACTGGAGTGGGCGGATCCGCGCGGGACGGAAATCTATTCCAACAATTGCGGGCAGCGCGTGGTGCTCCCCAACGGCGACATCGCGATGTCATTCACCTACGGCGTGAAGGGCCGCCCGCGTTCCGTCTCCGGCGTCATTTGCGAATTCGATGGCGAGCAACTCAAAGTGAAACAGGTCGGGCCCGAGTTGAAAAACGCGAAGGGCCGCGGCCTGCTGGAGCCGTCCGTCGCCTTTTTTCAAGGCCAGTACTACCTCACCATCCGCGCCGAGGACAATCATGGCTATGTGTCCAGCAGCGCCGACGCACTGGCCTACGCGCCACCGCAACCGTGGGCCTGGGAGGACGGCGAACCGCTGACGATGTCGACGACGCAACAGCACTGGCTGACCCATTCGGACGCGCTCTATCTCGTCTACACGCGGAAGGACGCCACCAATGTGAACGTCACCCGGTGGCGTTCACCCCTGTTCATGGCGCAGGTGAACCTGAAGACACTCCGACTCCGCCGCGACACGGAGCGCGTCGCGCTGCCCCTCGTGGGCGATGGCGTGAAGGATCCGGATCGCGTGGCGATCATGGGAAATTTCCACCCCACCGCGGCCAGTCGCGACGAATCCTGGGTAACGGTCGGCGAATGGCAGCCGCGCAACAAAATCAACGGCGACCTTCTCATGGCCCGCATTCGTTGGGCGAAACCGAACCTACTGGCCGGTTAAAAGAACACGGCGCGGGTCAAACTCCGCGCCGTGTTGGCCGGTCGAAGACGGGGCGGCGCTCAGTCCCAGTAGCCTTCGAAAAAGCGATACGAGCCACCCTCCATCTGCCAGCGCGGCGGCACCCAGATGGCGCCCGTGCGGGGCGGCGTCTCCCAGTGACCCGCGCGCCATTGGTAGGCGTTGGATTGCCAGGACCAGTAGCCGGGCACCCAGACGTGATCGCGCGTGGGGCGCGACGGAGGCACCTCTTGCTGCGCCGCCGGCGGCGCCTGCATCACGACGATCGAGCTGCCGCCCACCGGCGAAGGCACGGCGACGGTGGTGGGATGATTCGTCTGCGTGGTGTAAACGGTCTGCGCCGGCTGGGAGGCGTAAACGACGGGGGCGGGGCCGGCAGGCGGCGGCGCGGAGACGACATGCGACACCGGTTCTGACGCGCACCCCGCCAGCCCCATGGCGCCGCACAGGGCCGCCAGGTAAGGGACCAGCGGGCGCGAACCGGAGCCGCTGGGTTTCGGGGAGGTGGATGGAGTGTTCATAGGAGTTGGCAGACTCCCAAATGGCGATCCGGTTCGCTCCACGCGTCCCGGACGCCGGTCGGTATTTGCCCCAGATCAGGGTAGGTTCGTCCACCGCGCGGGTCGGTGTTCCAAGTTTGCGTCGCCACGCGCAGCTGGCTTCGTTGAATTTCATCCTTTCCGACATGCAACGCACTCTCGTTAAAAACGCGCTCGCTGCCACCTCCCCCGCCGATGCGATTCTGCTGCAGGGCTGGGTGCGCACTCGCCGTGACGCCAAAGCTTTCTCCTTCATCGAACTGAACGACGGCTCCTCGCTCCGTGGCATCCAGATCATCGCGAACGCGACGCTGGCGGATTACGCGCACATCGAACGCGTGCTCACCGGCGCTTCACTCGAAGTGAGGGGCAAGCTCGTACGCTCCCAAGGCCAGGGCCAGCAGTGGGAGGTCGTCGCCGACTCGTTCCAGGTGATGGGCGAAGCGGATGCGACGTACCCGTTGCAGAAGAAAGGACACACGCTGGAGTTTCTGCGCGAGATCGCGCACCTGCGCCCGCGCTCGAATCTATTCGGCGCCGTGTTCCGCGTACGCAGCCGGCTGGCCCATGCAGTCCACGAGTTTTTCCGCACCCGGGAGTTTATCTACGTGCATACACCCATCATCACGGCGAGCGATTGCGAGGGCGCGGGAGAGCTCTTTCGCGTTTCCACCCTCAATCCGAAAAACCCCCCGACCCTCGAAAACGCGATCGACTACAAGCAGGACTTTTTTGCCCGCCCGACCTACCTCACTGTCAGCGGCCAGCTCGAGGCCGAGATTTTTGCCTGCGCGCTGTCCAACGTGTACACCTTTGGGCCGACGTTTCGCGCGGAGAATTCCAATACGTCCCGCCACGCCGCGGAGTTCTGGATGATCGAGCCCGAGATGGCGTTCTGCGACCTGGGGGGCGACATGGATCTCGCGGAGGAATTCGTGAAATATCTGATCCGCGACGCGCGGGAGCACTGTGCCGCCGATCTCGAATTCTTCGGCAAGTTCGTCGACAAGGAGCTGTTGACGCGCCTCGACTTCGTGCTGGAACGCCCGTTCCAACGCTGCACCTACACTGACGCGATCGAGATCCTCGCGGCCAGCGGACGCGCGTGGGAACACCCGGTTAAGTGGGGCGACAACCTGCAGTCGGAACACGAACGCTTTCTGGCCGAGGACCATTTCAAGTGTCCCGTCACCGTCTACAACTACCCGCGCGGCCTGAAGCCCTTCTACATGCGCGTAAATGACGACGGAAAAACCGTCGCCGCGATGGATCTGCTCGTGCCCGGCATCGGCGAAATCATCGGGGGCAGTCAGCGCGAGGAGCGCCTCGACGTGCTGCGGGAAAACATGGCACGGCACCATCTCAGCGAAAAGGAATACTGGTGGTATCTGGATCTCCGGCGCTACGGCAGCGTGCCCCACGCCGGCTTCGGCCTGGGTTTCGAACGCATGCTGATGCTCGTCACCGGCGTGGGAAACATCCGCGATGTGATCCCATTCGCGCGTACGCCCGGGACCGCGGAATTCTGAGCCGCAACCCGGAGTTTTTTTATCCCGGAACACTGACGTGCGGAGGCGGCGCGGGCTTCACGCGTCAGCTTCCCCATCCCAAACGATCGCAATTGCGGCGCGATTGATTCGAGCGGCCCAAGATCTGAGGTGTCGCCTACAACTTCTTCAGATAGGGCGCCGGCGCGCGGTTGAACTGCTCCGACTGACCTTTCGGAATCGTCAGTGACTTCCACCCGCTGCCTTTCACGTGCCTCGCCACATAGACGATCTGCCCCACGTGATACGCGTAATGCGTGAGCTGCCGGTTGATCCCCTGCAGCACCGACAGCGGCTCGCCCCGAATCGTGATCGTTCGTCCCAGATCGGGCTCTTCCAAAGCCTTAAGCTCCGCAAACAAAACGTCCCAAGCGTGATTCCACCGCGCGAGCAGCCACTCCCGCGTGTCCTCCGGCGTTAGCTCGAATTCCATGTCGCGGTCGCGATCGGGCTTCTCGCCGTCCGTCGTCAGAAAATCCTTCCAGCGCGAGATCATGTTCCCGCTGACGTGCTTGATGATCACGGCAATGCTGTTGTCCTCCGCCGCAGGCACCGCAAAAAACTGCTCGCTCGAGATCTGCGCGACGGCGAGATCGGCCAGTTTCTTGAGCCGTTCCAGTTCGTGAAGCACGATCGGCAGGTATGGGCGGTTGAGCACGGGACTCGAAACTCTCTTCACAGCAGGATTTCGTTCACCACTTTCCCCGAGACATCAGTCAGCCGGTAATCGCGGCCGGCGTGGCGGTACGTCAAACGTTCGTGATCGATGCCAAGCAAGTGTAGCAGCGTCGCCTGGAAGTCGTGCACGTGCACGGGGTTTTCCACGACGTTAAAACCAAAGTCGTCGGTCCGACCGTGGACGTGGCCTCGCTTCACGCCGCCGCCCGCCATCCAAACGCTAAAGGCATTGGGATGATGATCGCGGCCTTCCTTTCCAGCCGTGCTCCCGCGCCGCACTTCACCCATCGGCGTGCGGCCGAATTCGCCGGCCCAAACCACCAGCGTATCATCGAGCAGTCCGCGTTGCTTCAAATCCTTGATCAATCCCGCGGCCGGCAGATCCGTCATTTCGCAGTTGATCTGAATGTTTTTGTTCAGGTCGCTGTGGTCGTCCCACGTCGAATGAAAGAGCTGCACGAAACGCACGTCGCGTTCGATCATGCGCCGCGCCAAGAGGCAGTTCGTCCCGAAGGGCCGCGTCACTTCCCGATCGAGTCCGTAGAGCGCCTTGGTCGCGGCGGTCTCTTTGCTGAAGTCCACCAGTTCCGGCGCGGCGCTCTGCATTCGAAACGCGAGTTCGTAGCTGGCGATGCGCGAATCAATCTCCGGGTCGCCGGAATCCCGCCGGCGCAGCGCGTTGAGGTCCCGCAGCACATCGACGCGGGCCCGTTGCGCGGCCGTCGTGATCCCGGGCGGATTCGACAGGTGGAGGATCGGATCGCCCGCGCTGCGGAATGTGACGCCGCGGTGAGTCGACGGCATAAATCCGCTCCCCCACAAGGCGCTGCCGGCGTCCACCCCCTTGCCCGAATTGGAGAGGAGCACGACATAACCGGGCATATTCTGGCTCACGCTGCCGAGCCCGTAGTTCACCCAGGATCCCACGCTGGGATTGCCGAACAACGGCGTGCCGCAATTGAGGAGCAACTGCGCGGGATCGTGATTCGCCTGCTCCCCGTGCATCGAGCGGATGAGACAGAGTTCGTCCGCCATCGCGCCCGTGTGCGGCAGCAAATCGGAAAACTCGATGCCACTCTGGCCGTAGCGCGCGAACGTGCGTGGGCTCGCCATCACCGTTTCCAACACGCCGCCGGTGGCGCTTTTCTTCGCCGGGCTCAGCGACTCCGGCATGGGGGTCCCGTGCAGCGCCGCCATCTTCGGTTTCGGATCGAGCAGATCGAGATGCGAGGGACCGCCCGCCATGAAAATAAAAATCACCCGTTTGGCCCGCGCGGCGAAATGGGTGCCGCGCAGTCCGGCCGCCGCCGGAGCCGTGAAGCCCTCGCGGCTCAGCAACTGCCAGAGCGCCATTGCGCCAAAACCGTGCGCGCTGCGGCTGAGGAAATCGCGCCGGGAGAGGGACGGTGAGGGCAGGCCGTGCATGGTCAGTCGCGGTTGATGAATTCGTCGAGATTAAGCAGCACACTCGCGAGAGCCACCCACGCGGCCGACTCCGCCGCTGACCCGGCCAGCCGGTTCTCAGCCAGGAGCTCGCCGGCGGATTTCGGATCCGCCGCATACGACGCCTTCTGCTCGTGCAGATAGGCGAGCAGCCGGCGGGATTCCGCGGGCGTCGGCGTGCGCGCGAGGGCGAGGCGGAAGGCCTGCTCGAAGCGCTGCGTCTCCTGGTCCGGGGCCTCACGCTGCACCCGCGCCACGAGAGCCCGCGCCGCCTCCATAAACATCGGGTCGTTGAGCAGATTCAGCGCCTGAAGCGGCGTATTGGAGTTTTCTCGACGAGCACAGCTCCGGCTCAGGTCGGGCAGATCGAAAGTCACAAACTGCGCAAACGGCGAGGTGCGTTGAAGAAAGGTGTAGAGGCCGCGTCGATACCGGTCCGCGCCCCCACTGCTTTCCCATTTGTTCGCAAAACCTTCCTGGCTGACGCTCTCCGGTTGCGGCGGACGCACGCTGGGACCGCCGATCGTGCGGGTGAGTAATCCGCTCACGGCCAGCGCGGAATCCCGCACCGCTTCGGCGGACAATCGCCGGCGAACCTGCCGGGCCAGCAGGGCATTTTGAGGATCGCGCATCAGGAGATCGGGCCGCGCTTGCGCGGACTGCCGATACGTTTGCGAGGTGACGATCAGGCGCAGCATTTCCTTTACACTCCAGCGGCGGCGCTGAAATTCGAGCGCCAGCCAGTCGAGCAGTTCGGGATGCGACGGACGGTCGCCCCGCACGCCGAAGTTCTCGGAGGAAGGCACGATCCCGCGGCCGAACAGTTCCTGCCAAAGGCGATTCACGGTGACGCGCGCCGTTAGCGGATGGCCGGGCGAGACGAGCCAGCGGGCCAACGCAAGCCGATCCGCGGGGCCTTCACCGCGCAATTCCGGCAGCGCCGCGGGCGTCCCGGGTTTCACTTCATCGCCGCGGCGAAGGTAGTCGCCGCGAAGATGAATGTACGAGCCGCGTTGCTGCTTGGTCTCGACGATCGACGGCGCCCGGCTCAACGGCGGCAGGCCTTTTTTCAACGCCTCCAGTTTCGAGACGATTTCGGCGACCTTGAGCTCCTTGAATTTTACCTGATGGATGGCCGCGGGATGCCTTAGGAAATAATCCTGCAGCCGTTCGCTTTCGTCCGGCGTGCGTTGGTCCGGGGGCGTTTTGACGATGTTGACGCCTTCGAGCTGGCCTTCGCCGAAACCCTGACCCCAGGTGAGTCCGAGTACTTCCAAGGCGCGCAGCCACGCAAACTCGGCCGTCGGATTGGTCTCCGCATCGCGCAGCCGCTCCTCCCATTCGCGCTGCATTTCGGCCAGCGGTTCGGCGAACGGCGTCAGCAACTCGCGGCGCTTGGCATCGTAAATCTCTTTCGCCCGGGACCACGGCTCCATTTCACCGACGAGAGGAGCCGCGATGTTCACTTCATCGGCGCCGTTGAAGAAAGCATTGAGCCGATAGAATTCGCGCTGGGAGATCGCATCGAACTTGTGGTCGTGACATTGCGCGCAGCCCACGGTCAGGCCCAGCCAGGTCGTCGCCACCATCGTCGTGCGATCGATCACCTGCTTAACGCGAAATTCCTCCAAGTCGGCGCCGCCTTCGCGGTTGCTCAGGGTGTTGCGCAGAAACCCGGTCGCGATTCGCTGCGCAGTCGTTGGCTGCGGCAGCAGGTCGCCGGCGAGCTGCTCGATCGTGAACCGATCGAAAGACAGGTCGCGGTTAAAAGCCTCCACCAGCCAATCCCGGTAACGATATGCGACCGGCCGCAGGAAATCCTGCAGGTAGCCGTCGCTGTCCGCATAGTGCGCGAGGTCCAGCCACCACCGCGCCCAACGCTCGCCGAAATGCTCCGAGGCGAGCAAACGCTGCACGACGCGGTCATAGGCATCGGGGCGCGCATCGTGCAAAAAGGCATCCACCTCCAGCGGCGAGGGAGGAAGTCCGGTGAGATCGAGGCTCACGCGTCGAAGCAAGGTCGCGCGATCGGCTTCCGGTGAAGGCGAGACGCGTTCATCCCGGAGTCGCGCGCGTACGAACCGATCAATGGCCGAACTGCTTCCGCGCACGACCGGCGGCTCGATGTCTTGGGGAGCAACATAAGCCCAGTGCGGCTCATACGGCGCGCCCTGCTCGATCCACTGGCGCAACGTTTCCCGCTCGGCCGCGGTCAGCTGCTTGCCGGTTTTCAGCGGCGGCATGATTTCGTCTTCGTCCTGCGAGGAAATCCGCGCCCACAACTCACTTTCGTCGGGTTTCCCCGGAACGATGGCGCGCCAGCCATCCCGTTCGGCGATGGCGACCTCGCGCCGGTCCAGCCGCAAGTCGGCCTTGCGCTTGCCTTCGTCGAACCCGTGACAGGTGAAACAGTTCTCCGCGAGGATCGGCAGCACGTCGTGATTGAACCCGATCTTCCCGCTGTCGCGCGCCACCGCGGAACTGCCGGTGGCGAGCAAGGTGAGCGCGAGCAGGAGCGGTCTCCGCCGCGGTCGGGCGTCAATTTTCGTGGGGGTATGCATTCGCCGGCAAACAGTTCTGGAGGATAACGCCCGTGGGCGGAAACCTTCTTTTTGCCAAACCGCTCCAGGCTATCAGGCTCCCACTCCGCGCGCCTTCACGCGTTCGGCGCCCCAAAATGGTGGAGCACATTCTTCAGCAGCTGGCTCCACTTGGGACAGACTGCGAGGGTCCAACCGGCGGAGATGCTGGGCGCGGCGAAGACCTGGCCGCCTTCCGCCCGCTGCCAGTGAATCATGTCGCACAACGAATCGTCGGCGCGCAACACGGACTTGGGCACGATGCGGTGCGCATAGTCGCGCACTTGCCCCCACGGCGGGTCGATGCCAACGCGGCCCACCGCCAGCCGTCGGATGCCCTTCGGGTCGGCGAGGTCAAGAGGCACGCTGGCCAGCGGCGGCAATCGCCGCGTGATTCCCATCAGCGTCGAAACGAGCACGTCCGACTCATGGCCGAGCGGGTGGCGGGTCGGTTGCTGCGGATCGAAACCAAAACGTTCGGCGGGAGTCAGGCCCGTGGGGTGCGGCTGGTGAAAGAAAGGATGCGCGGCATCGGTCACCTCAAACGCGCCGAGGGCGCCGGGGGCGACGGACTTGGCGGCGGCAAATTCCACGCCCAAGGTCTGCCAGGCGGGATGGCCACTGTCGCGGGGCACGCCGCCGCGCCGTTGATCGTGCGCATGCCAGCACTCGCCGACCATGTAGTCCGCCAACTGCGCGCCCCAGGCGTCGGCCTTGCGGCATTCGATCACCGCATCGTCTTCGCCGTGCGTGATGCGCCAATACATCGTGTTGCCGCTGAGGCAGACGACGTTGCCCCCGCGGTCGAGAAATTCGCGCACGCGCTGCATCGCCTCAAGGCTCCAGTATTCGCTGTGCCCGGCGATCACCAGCACCTTGGCGCCATCCAGCGCCCGCTCGTCCCGCTGCAAGTCGAGATCGCTCAGCGCATCCGAGCGGTACCCGTTGTCTTCCAGCCAGCGCTGGGTGAAACGATCGGCGCGCGCGGCGTGACTGTAGCCCACCTCCGGCGCCGAGTAGAGCGCATAGGGTGATGCCGCCGGCCACGGCATGCGCCAGCCAATGTGATAGGCGGGCTGGCCGGCCCGATGGAAACGATAAAAACTGTACGGCGCCAGCGGGTCGTCGTTTTTGGGCTGATAGCCCCGGGTTCCGATGTTGGCCCGCACCCCCGGCCAGGCCGGAGCAAAGGGGGCGCTGCTGTAGGCTTTCCACGTGTTGGTGGAAAAGAGCTGCACGATCGCGGGACGCGGCGTGTCGCGACGCTGCCGAACGACAAACGGCGCTTGGGTGAGGCGCGGCTCGCCGTCCACTTGGTATCGGGCGCGCAACACGTACAGCCCGGGCTTCGCGTCACGTGGCAGCGCAAACGAAAAGGCCGGCCGCCAGCGGCAATCGAACAGATCGTCCGATGCCAGACGCAGGCCGTGGCCGCGGGAAACGTCGTTGCCAGGAACATAGTCGCGGCGATAGCGGGCCAGCGCCGGCAGAAAGGAAGGTCCGCCGATCATCCACGTGCCGTGATTGACGATCGTCCCCTGGCGTCCGTGGTCGCTGAGATCACGCACGACCGCGCCGTTTTCTTCGGTCAGCGGCCAGCAGGCGAGCAAACTGGGCGCGCGCGCAGCCGGCTCCAGTCCGCGTTCCGCATGTCGCGTGCGAATTTCCACCTCGGGCAAAGCGCGCGCATGAAGAACGGGTTGGGCAATGTCGGCGTCGAGCAGGCCGGCCGCTTCGCCGCCGCGACCAAGCGCGCCGATGCGCAGCGGAGCATTTGCCGGAGTGATGGGGCCCTGCCATTCCCACTGGCAGACCGGACGCCCGTCGAGCCACAGCGTCTTGTGTTTGCCGTCGAACACGGCCGCGAGGTGATGCCAACTCGCGGGTGGCGTGACGTAGCCGCTGAACGTGGGCTTGCCCGCCACCGTGAGGCCCAGTTCCGATCGGTGCGGCGTCGCGGCCGGATCGGCGCATTCGCCCGTGAAGAAGGCAGCTTTACCATCGGGAAAAACGATCAGGCCGAAGCCAACGCCATCGTTGAGCTGCGTGACGATGCCCTGCGTTTCGTGGACATTCCAGAGCCGCACCCAGCATTCGACGGTCAGCGCGTTGAGCGGCGCGGCGGCCAGCCCCTGAGCGACATGGATGTAACTGCCCGGATGAACCGGTTGTGCATCGGCCCGGGGCATCGGTCGCACGTGCAGCACCTGGTCGCGCGCGGGACTGTCGATGTCTTCTCCGAGCCGCGCCACCTCGAGTGCGCACGGCTCCGACGAACTCACATAAGCCGTGAGCGTACCGCCAGCCGTGTAACTGGCGCGGTCCGTATACAGATGGACGCCGGGGGCGGGCAGCGCCCGGTGCGGCGGAATGCTTTTGGGGTCTGAAGTCGGCGGGGAGGGAGGAACCAAGGAGTTCGCGGCCTCCGCCGTTCGCGCCAGCGGACCAAGCACGGCACCCACTGCAACCGCCGACGCCGTGGAAACCAAAAACTCGCGGCGCGTGGGGTGGTGCATGACCGATTCTCGCCGCAATTTCGCGCCGTGCGCGAGGAGGAAGATGCCAGCGCGAAACTACCTGGCGACCCGTTCACCTTGTACACGCAAAGGGCGAAGGGCACGGTCTTCGCGGACCACCGCTTCACCCCTGCCAAACCTCGCTCGGCCGGACCTCGGTAGCGCTCCGCGCCAGCCCGCGGAAAAAATAAACCGGAGCGGAAAACGGTTCGTCCATGAGACGATTGCCGTTTCCCCGCTCCGGAGGAGTGAGAGCCTGTGCTCGGAAACCAGGAGGAAGGGCCTGTCGCTTACGGGAGGATGACGGTGTCGACCACGTGGATGACACCGTTGCTGCCGACCAAATCCGTCGCGACCACTTTGGCATCGTTGACCATCACGCCCTTGGCATCGGCTTTCAGCTTGAGCTTCTTGCCGTTGACGGTGGGAGCCTCGCCCGTTTTGACGTCGGCAGCCATGACCTTGGCGGGAACAACGTGATAGGTCAGGATGGCAACGAGCTTGGCTTTGTTCGCCGGCAGAAGCAGCGACTCGACGGTGCCCGCGGGCAGCTTGGCAAACGCGGCATTCGTGGGCGCAAAGATCGTGAAGGGGCCGGCGCCGCTGAGCGTTTCAGCGAGGCCCGCGGCCTTCACCGCGGCCACCAGCGTGGTATGATCAGGAGAACCGGCGGCGATTTCGACGAGGGTTTTGGCGGAGACACTGGCGGTAAGGCCGGCGCAAACGACGAGAGAGCAAATCAGGGAACGGAGCTTCATGGGACGGAGTTTGTTGTAGTTGGATAATGCGACACCGGTCGGCCAAACGGCCACGGTTGCGATCATATAACGCGCGGACGCGATCCGCGGATGCACCGGTTGTGAAAAGCCTTGTGCCCGGCCGCGGTAAATCCGGTTTTTTAGCAGCTAAATGGCGCGCAGAGGTGACGCCTGAATTTGGGGCCGCGAAGAAGCCAAAGGCCACTATCTGGCGCCGCGCGGCTGACCGGGAATACGCCGCCTTGGCGCCAGGCATGGCAGCGGCCATCCCTTCGCGCGGCATGCGTGACCCATGGCCGCAACTTCACCGGCCCCAGCGTCCTTCGAAGAAGATGTAGTTTCCGCCCCGCCGTTCCCAACGAGGTTCCCGCCAGCTGGAATATCCCCGGGGCGGCAGTTCATAGTGACCCGCCATCCACACGTGGCGGCCGCCACGCCAGGCCCAGTAGCCGGGAATCCACACGTGCCGCGAGGAAGGCCGCACGTAAACGACCTCGCGCCGCGGCTGCGGGGGCGGGGCCATTATGATCACCTGCTGGGGCGCACCCTGGGTAACCACCACCGGCGGCGGAGGAGGAGGCGCGCTTACCATGGCGGTGTCCCGCCAGAATCCCTCCACGAACACGTATTGGTTGCCGCGCATTTCCCAGCGCGCGGAAACCCAAATCGCGTTTCGTCGCGGCGGAGTTTCCCAGCGGCCCGGGCTCCAGACATGCCGACCGTCGCGCCAGCGCCAGTGACCTTGAATCCACACGTGCACTGGCGTGGGCCGTTCGAAAATGACTTCCGGCTGGGGCGGTGGCGGTGGAGCGCTGACGACGATCTGCTGGGGCGGTTGTGGCGCCGC
>JBEENF010000007.1:0-24532 GCA_041192325.1 Verrucomicrobiota bacterium | reverse complement strand
CGCTTGGGAGCCACGCTTCGTTTGAGCGCCGAGGCGGCAACAAACATCGAGCAGGTCACCCTTTTGCTGAGTTCACTGGTTGGGGCCTTGTTGGTGGCGAGGGCGGTGGACGGGGAGGAGCAGAGCGCGGCGATGCTTCGTGCCATGCGTAAACGTTTGAAAGCTGAATTCGCGCCTGCCGCTGAGCCCGCGCAAAAGCGCGGGGAGCCGTTCGCCAGTTTGGTTCGCGGCAACTGACAAGGATCCCGTGCCTTTGCCATTTCGCGCCCTTCCTCATCAGGTGAATAGTATGGCCCCGGCGGCTCCGGCTTGCAGATTTCGTCGCTGGTCCTGAGGCCTGGGCTCCCAACTTTTTTTCATGTCTAATTCCAATTCCTCTCCCCGTCGGCGCGTGGTTATCACCGGTTTGGGCGCTGTTACCCCCTGCGGTAACAGTGCGCCGGAAACTTGGGCGGCGCTCATTGCCGGGCAGAGTGGAATTCGCCGGATTACGCGCTTCGACTCCACCGGCTGTACGGCGCAGATCGCGGGCGAGGTTCGTGAGTTTGACCCGGCGCGTCCGCTGGCGACGCCGCTCTTCCCTCGCGGGCCGGGCGGCGAACCGCTGCGCCAGGCCATGAGCCAGAAGGACCTCAAGAAATTCGGGCGATTCTCTCATCTCGGAGTGACTGCAGCCGTCGAAGCTTACGCCGACTCGGGCTTGGACGCGCATCGCGCGAGCCTCGCGCCTGAACGCATGGGCGTGAACCTCGGAGTTGGTTTGGGTGGCTTGCCGGAAATGGAAGCGATGCACGACATCTGGAAAGCGGGAGGTTTTAGAAAAATCTCGCCGTTCTTCATCATCCAGATCGCGCCCAACCTGCTGGCCGGTCAGGTGAGTCTCGCGCTGGACTTCCGCGGCGCGAACATGAGCGTGGCTTCGGCTTGCGCCACCAGTGGACACGCCCTGGGTGAGGCCGCGGCTGCGATTTTGCGGGATGACGCGGATGTGATGATTGCCGGGGGAGCGGAATCCACCGTGACGCCGCTGGCGGTCGGCGCGTTCGCGCAAATGCGGGCCTTGTCGAGTCGGAACGATCTGCCGGAGAAAGCGTCACGGCCGTATGATCGGGATCGCGACGGCTTTGTGCTTTCCGAGGGAGCGGTCGTGTTTTTACTCGAGGAACTGCAGCACGCGCAAAATCGAGGGGCGCGAATTTACGCGGAATTGCGCGGGTATGGCGCCTCCTCTGATGCCTACCACTTGTCCTCGCTTGCCCCCGCGGCGGAAGGCTCGGCGCGGGCGATGCGCTCCGCGCTGGCGCGCGCGGCTCTGGCGCCAACCGAGATCGATTATGTGTCGGCGCACGCCACCTCCACTCCCGGCGGCGATGGCGAGGAAGCCGCGGCGATCGCCAACGTTTTCGCCGACTGCAGGCAGTCGCTCCACGTCAGCGGAGTAAAATCCATGACGGGTCACCTCCTGGGCGGCGCGGGCGCGATGGGAGCCTTTGCGGCGACACTCGCGGTGCGCGACGGCATCGTGCCGCCCACCATCAATCTCGAGAATGTCGATCCCGCGTGCGAGGCGCTGGGGCTCAATTTTACGCCGAATGTGGCGGCAAGAAAAACGGTGCGCGCAGCGTTGGCCAACAGCTTTGGTTTCGGCGGCACGAACGCCTCCCTCGTGGTCGCGAGACTCACGTAAACGGGAGCTTGGGGCCGCGGGGTGGGTCAAATCTCATTCCGCGTCGCGCCGGGCGAAACAGGCTCGCATTTGCGGCAAGTGCGTTGTCGCATCCGCCGATGTTGCCGCGGCTGAAAAATGTTTGGAAAGGCCCGTCCGGGCCATTTTTCACCGCGATGACGCTCGGCGGGGGATTTTTGGGATTCGTGGCTTGGGATCAGTCACACTGGTGGCGAATCAAAGAGGACTACAGTTTCGGCTGGCTGGTGCCGCTGTTTGTTCTGTTCGTCGTGCACGACCGTTGGGCGGCGATCGGCAAAGCGCTGGAAAACTGTCACGCGCAGGAAAGCCCGCGAGCCGCTGGTTGGCACAAGTGGATCCTGCGCCTGGGGGTGGGAGGCGCATTGGGTGGCGGAATTCTGCTCTTCCTGCTGGGCGCGTTGTACCGGGCGGGCGCGGGATCTTCGCTGCCCGGCACCCTCGCGCTCACGCTGGGATCGGCCGCGATCCTGTTGCCACTGTTGTTCATCAACGCGCCGGAACCTTCCGTGACGAAGCCGGGTACTCTCGTGAACGATGCGCGGCTCAAGCTCGTTGGTCTTTTCCTTTTCCCGGCGCTCGTCTGGATCGTTTCTGCGCCGATGGTTTCCGCTTTGGAAAGCCAGGTCAGCCTCGCGCTGCTGCGCAAGGTGGTGACCGTGGTGGCCTTCGTGTTCGACCTCATCGGCGTTCCGATCGAACAGCAAGGTAACGTGCTTTCACTGCCGAATGGCAGCGTCGGAGTTGAGGACGCCTGTTCCGGGATTCGGTCACTCACCGGTTGCCTGTTCGCCGGCTCGTTTTTGGCCGCGGTTTTCCTGGATCGAGCCTGGAAGAAAGTCACCTTGGTGCTGGCGGCCATGTTTTTTGCGTTCTGCACCAACTTGGCCCGCAGTCTTTTCCTGACCGCCTGGGCCTATAATTATGGACCCCAGGCCATCGCAGGCACGGTGCACGACGTCGCCGGCTACGCGGTGCTGGGACTCACGGTGATCGGCCTGCTCTGCTTGCTGCCCGTGCTCAACCTGCGCCTGACTTCCCCGGGCGGACTGACCGGGAAAGCGCCATCAAACTAAATCAGGGCGCGGTCGGGCCCGAGGGACCCGGTGGCGTTTTTGCCACCGGTGCGGCGGGCAGGACCATCACGCGGCTGGCCCGGTCGGAGCGCAGGTAAGTCTTGGCCAAAGCGTCGAGGTCCGCCTTTGAAATGGCCTCCATATCCGCGTAACGCGAGCGACTCCAGTCGAGCATCTCCGGCCGTTCCTGGGCGCGCGCCAGCACGTTGCCGATCCAGTAGCCGTTCGTGCGCGCTGATTCCCGCAGCGACGTCAGAACCGGTTTTTTTGCGCGCTCAAGTTCATCTTCGGTGACGCCCTTTTCCGCGAGATCACGGGCGATTTCAACCAGCAGGTCCGCCACGGCTTTGGCGCGGGGGGGATCGATGGTGACATTGGCGGTCAGATAACCATAGCCCGGATAAAGATCACTGGGGTTGCTGCCGGCGCCGGGGCTGTAGGCATCGCCCATTTCCTCGCGCACCTTGATTCGGAGCCGATCGGTGAAGACCTCGGACAACAGGTTCAGCCGGCGGGTTCGATGAATTTCGCGGCCGTCGGTCGTGGGCCAATAGATCACGACATTCCCTTTCGGGATTTCCGTCTGGATCGTGAATTCCCGGACGAAGGGCGTGGCCGGAAATTTCACCTGGCGCAAATCGTCATGGGCCGGTTTGGCGTCGCGCTTGGGCAGGGCGCCCAGAGTCTTCGCCACCGCCGCGATGGACGCTTCCACGTCAAGATCGCCCACCAAGGCGACTTCGATCGCTCCGCGGGCCAGTTCCGGCGCCAGCCAGGCTTTTGCTTCCGCGCTAGTGCGCTGCAGCATCACTTCTTTCGGCGGCAACCCGAAGCGGTGATCGCCGCTGGCGAGCAGCTTCGGGACTTCGAGCGTAAAGGGACCGGACGGCGTATGTTCGAAGCTGAGATAAGCCTCCTCCAGGGCCTTTCGCGCCTGCCGCGCGGCTTCAGGCCGATATCCCGGGTCAGTGAGCTGGGCGGTAATGAGTTGCAGCTGCAGCAGAAGGTCTTCGCCATTCGTGTTGCCGCTGGAGACGAAGGCGTCGCCCCCGGCGCTGAAACCCGAGCCAACGGTTTTGCCCGCGAGAATGCGGCGTAGATCGTCCGCGCTGTGCTGGCTCAAGCCTCCGGCGGTGAAGGTCTGGTTTACGTAAGCGGCGAGGCCGGGTTTGTCCTTCGGTTCGGTGAGCTGACCCGAGCCAACGCGCACGCTGGTGCGGATCCGATTGGCTTCAAAATCCGTCTTTTTCAGGTTCAACCGCACGCCGTTGGCAAACGTGATCAGCGTCAGATCCAGATCCTTCACTTCCTCCCGCTTCACCACCTTGCCCGGGGCGCCGAACTCGGTGTAGGCCCATTTCACGTCAGCGATCGTTTCCGGCGCCGCCACGGCCACGGCCCGTGATTTTTCGTAGATCGCGGCGATGGTTTTCTCCGGCGCCGCCTCGCTGGTGGGCGCAATCCTGGCGTTGCCCGTGACCATGATCAGCCGGTGGTTGGGGCTCCAGGCAGTGCGCAAGGCCGTCAGGCAATCGGCCGTCGTGATGCGATCCAGTGCGGGCGTGAAAAGCGCCAAATCGTCTTCGGGCGTGGTGAACACATCGCCCTCCAGCAGACTTTCAGCAATTTCCTGCGCCAGCCCGTCGGAACGCCGGGTGGACGAAGTTTTGACGGCTTGTTCCAGACTGTTGCGAAAATTCGAAACTACTTCGGACAGCTCCGCCGGCTGAAATCCGTGTTCAAGCGCCCGGCGTAATTCCTGGTCCGCGACGCCCAGCGCGGCGGTCCATTGATCGTTGCGGCAGGTCAGCGAAAGGTAGCTTTCCCGATAGAAATTGTAGGCTTCGCCGATACCGGCGGATCCGGAGGTGAACGGCGCATTCTCCTTTTTTGCGAGGATGGACAGGCGCCGGTTAATGATGGCGTGAGCCAGACTGCGCGGGAGGTATTTGAGGCGCTTTGCCGCGGTGTCGGGCTCCCGCACGTAGGGACTCACCGTGGCAATCGTCACGTCAGTATTCGGAGCTTCTGATTCGGGGTGATAGAACACGCGCGTTCCTTCGGCTGCTCCCACCTTCCCCAAATCGGGCTTGGGGCGGGCGGCGGCGCGCGCCTTCAGGGGAGTCAAGGCCGCCACGATTTGTTTTTCCACCGCGACGGGATCCACGTCGCCCACGATCACCACCGACATCAATTCAGGACGATACCAGGTGTTGTAATAATCCAGGAACTCCTCCCGCGTGGCTTTTTGGATGATCTCGGTTTCGCCAATCGGAAAGCGCCGGGGGAACAGAGTCCCCTCCAGCATGAATCCGTACTGCGCCACGAGCGTTCGATAGCCCACGGAGTCGCGCGTTCGTTTCTCGCTCAGGATGATGCCGCGCTCTTTGTCGATTTCCGGCGTTTGCAACAGCAGCCCGCCGGCGTAGTCGGCAAAGACGCGCAGTCCCTCGGCCATGACCGCGTCCTTGGTATCGGGCAATTCGAGCAAATAAAGGGTGCGCTCGAATCCGGTGCTGGCATTGGTGTCGCCCCCGAAATTCATGCCCATGCGTTGGAAGAACTCAATCAGCGTGCCGGGCGCGTAATGCTCGCTGCCGTTGAATGCGAGATGCTCAAGGAAATGGGCAAGGCCCCGCTGCTGCTCCGTTTCATGCAAGGCGCCCGCCTCAATGAGCAACCGCAGGGAAGCGCGGGACTTTGGCTCTTTGTTGGGTCGCACGACATACCGCAGGCCATTCGGCAGGGTTCCGAAACGCACCTGCGGGTCCGGTTTGAGATCACTTCCGGCTTGAGGAAAAGGGGTGGCGGCCGGAGCGGGAGCGGTGAGAACAAGAAAAGCCGACGTGAGTAGGGCAAGGGTTCGACGCATGATGGATTCCGGCAAAAGGACACAAAACGCGCAAAAGGAAAAAAGAAGGGATATTTTCTTTGCGCCGCTCACCCTTTTTTGCGGCGAATAGCGGCTTGGATTCATTGCCACGTCTTTACGATTTGCGGGCCGGTCACCCGCGGGCCCGGTCGGGCCGTTTTTCAAAGGCGCCATGGGGCGGCCTTTCGACCGAACGGGTTGCTTGATGCTCTGGCTATATCGACTCCTTTTTGTGCCGGGGGCTCTCGCGCTCGCGCCGTTCTACCTTTGGCGGATGCGACGTCGGGGCGGGTATCGCGCAAAATTTGGCCAGCGCTTTGGCGGCCATCCCGCGCTGCCGAAAACGCCCCAAAAGGTGCGGCGAGTTTGGTTGCAGGCGGTGAGCGTCGGCGAGGTTCTTGCCATCGGACCTTTACTTGAAGGATTTCACCGCGACGGGGTCCAAGTCTACCTTACCACCACGACCAGCACGGGTTATCGATTGGCCTTCGATCGTTACAGCGGTCTCACCGTGGGAGTCGGTTACTTTCCCTTGGATGCCTGGCCATGTTCCGCGTGCGCGTGGCGGCGAATCGACCCGGATTTGGCGATCCTGACCGAGGGGGAACGCTGGCCGGAACATTTGGCTCAAGCTAAAGCCCGCGGGGTGCCGGTTATCTGCATCAATGCACGGGTTTCCGACCGCAGCTTTGCACGGTTGCGCGCTCTCGGCCCATTGGCGCGGCTGACGCTGCGCGGAATTGACCGGTTTCTGCCGGCCTCGGTGCAGGATGAGACGCGACTGCGAGAACTGGGGGTGGATCCCGGCCGGATGCGTGTGACGGGGAACATCAAGCTGGATGTACACATCACACCACTCGCGCCCGAAGCGCGACGGCAGCTGCTTCAGGAGCTCGGACTCTCCGCGGAGCTGGTCATCCTGGGCTCATCCACCTGGCCCGGAGAGGAAGCGGCTTTGTTGCAGGCCCTGGCCTTGGCCCGCCATGCCGGCTTGAGGTGTTCGTTGTTGCTCGTGCCCCGCCACGCCGAAAGAAGGACGGAGCTCGAGCGGTTGCTCCGATCAAGTGGATGGACTTACCATTTCCGCTCCCAGGGGCCGGCAGCGGGGGAGGTGGATGTGGCGGTCGGAGACACCACGGGCGAACTGCGAAATTTTACGCAGCTCGCGGATATCGTGTTTGTCGGCAAAAGCCTCCCGCCCCATCACGAAGGCCAAACGCCGGTGGAAGCGGCGGCGCTGCAGAAGCCCATTTTGTTCGGCCCCGCCATGAGCAATTTTCTCCTGCTGTCCCGTGACCTCGTGGCGCGAGGCGCGGCCGTCCAGATCGAGTCAGCAGCTGCCTTGGCCGGCGAGGTGGAAGCTTTGCTGCGCGATGACTCACGCCGGCAGGCGCTGGCCGCTGCGGCGGGTATTTGGCGCCGTGAGAACATCGGCGCGGTGGCCCGCACGCTGGACGTGATTCGCGAGGAATTGGGGCGATCTGCGCACCGCTGAGGCGGATGAACCCAGCGCGCCCGACGGCGCAAATGCCCACCTAGCGCGTTGGGCCAGTGTGGGTCGGCACCCGCGACGAAGATAGAGGTTGCACCTCCTCCAGCGCTTTCTACGGTCGCACTTTTACGTTAATGCAGTCGCACGGTCCGAAACGCGTCTACACCCCGCATTCACTCGAATTCTGGTTTAACAAGCTGGAGAACGACTGGGCCGAAGTATTTTCTGCCAGCCAGTTGGAGGTCGGCCGACAAATTTATCGGGACGGCCAGGTGCGTGAGCTGGAGCTCACTGATCATGATGCCATTGTGCACCGGCGGATCGACAAAAAAGACGAGTACGCGGTGATCGAGTGGACCGATGCCGGTTTGAGCGTCCGCTCTTCCTCCACTGACCGCGAGCTGGCGCATGCCCTCGCCGTGGCGGGGCTGCATGAAATTGAAGAGTTGGTGGCCGATGAGATCTCGCCTTTGCCGGGTGAGCCGGCGCGATCGAATGGCGCGGACGCGGGGCTTGCCGCTCCGCTTCGTTCAACTTTTGGCAATGGCGCGGCCAAGGCCGCCAACGGCAATGGCGCGGCCAAGGCCGCCAACGGCAATGGCAACGGACCCGGCCCGACCGGGCCAAGAGTGTCCTCCGCCGCGGCAACCGGCACGCACAATGGACCTTCGCGTACCTTGGTTCTGGTCTTCCGAACCCGCTCGGCCGGCCTCACTTTTCAGGCGGTCTGGCTCGATCCCGACAAAAAAGCCCGACACGCCGCGCTTGGTCCCGACGCTCATACCGCCGGGCATGTCTCGTCGGGGGAGCGAGCCAAGCTGATTGGCCTCGCCGCCTACGCCCGCAAGGCGCACTTCCATTACACGCAGGAAACCGGCGTGTATATTCTCGAGTCGTTGATCGAGATCCCGAATTTTCTGAAAACGGTGCTCCCCGCCTGGAAGCGGCTTTTCACCATCGAGCTCGACGAAAAGGCGGGGAACCTCATGAAGGGCACCCGCACGGTCGAAATCGAAGCCGTGGCCGAGCGCGCGGGTGGAGGCATCGCGGGCTCTGGCGACGGAACTCCGGCGACTTTGAACCTGCGGTGGATCTTCCGCGCCGGCGAAAGAATGCTAACGGACAGCGAGGTCCACGCTTTGCTGAAGCGGGGTGGACAGCCGGTGATCCTCCCCAACTTTGGAATCGTGGCGCTGCCGGCGGAAAAATGGGAAAGCTACAATGCGTGGCAGAAGAATGTGCGCGAAACGCAGGGCGCAAACGAGGCGAGCGGTGTCCTTTCCCCGTACCTGATTTTCTCGCTCTTCAATGATGCGCGTTTGCAGCTCACGCTCTCTCCCGAGATCGAGGCCTGGCGCCAGAGCGTGCTTGCGCCGCCGCCCGCCCCTCCGGCAGTCCCCGATCTCTTGCGGCCCTATCAACGGCGGGGCGTGGAGTGGATGTATCATCTTTGCGACGTCGGGTGTCACGGCCTGTTGGCTGATGAAATGGGCTTGGGTAAGACCATTCAGGTTCTCGCCATGTTGGCGGCCCGGCCGATTTCCGGAAAACCCAGCCTGATCGTTTGTCCCGCGAGCGTGGTGCCGGTCTGGCGCGAGGAGATTGCGCGCTTTTTTCCCGCCATGGGGGTGGACGTGCTCAAGACGGGGCACGACTTTACCCAGGGTGCGCAGCCGACACTCTGGCTCGCGAGCTATACGCAACTGAGAAAACATCGCGCGCTGCTCGACCAAACGGAATTTGCCTACGCCGTCCTGGATGAAGGCCAGTTCATTAAAAACCCCGACGCGAAGATCACACAGACCTGTTTCGCTGTCCGCGCCCGCCACCGCCTCGTGCTGACGGGCACGCCCTTGGAAAACCGGCAGTTGGATCTTTGGAGCATCTTTCGGTTTCTGCTGCCCGGGCTGCTCGGATCCCGTTCGTCTTTCGAGTCCGCACTGATGGTGGATCGCACTGGCACCCTGGGCCGATTGCGCGCGCAGCTTGCCCCGTTTATCCTGCGGCGCACAAAGAACGAAGTGGCGACCGAGTTGCCCCCGAAGGTGGAGATGGACCTGATCTGCCCGTTGACCGATGTGCAGCGCGCGGAATACGCGCGCATCTGCAGCGAAGGGCTCGAGCGGCTGGGCGATGACGTTGGCGCCGCGATGCGGGAAAAATCCTTCGGCTTCCTCGCGCTGCTGACCCGCCTGCGCCAGACCTGTTGCGATCCGGACATGCTGCCCTGGCTCAAGGCCCCGCTGCACGACTCCGGGAAGATAAACCTGCTCGTCGAGAAACTCGCGGAAATCGTCAGCAGCGGGCACAAGGTGGTCATCTTCTCCCAGTTCGTGATGCTCCTCGACCGGGTGCGCGAGGCGCTCGCCAGCAAGTTTCCGGACCTGCCGCGCTTCGAGCTTACCGGCATGACGCTCGACCGCTTGAAACCGGTGCAGTCCTTTCAGAACGCGCAGGGCGCCGCGGCCATGCTGGTGTCACTCAAGGCGGCGGGCACGGGGATCACCTTGCATGCGGCGGATTATGTTTTCCTGCTCGATCCCTGGTGGAATCCCGCGGTCGAGGCCCAGGCCGTTGATCGGGTGCACCGCATTGGCCAGACGAATACGGTGTTCGTTTATCGGATGGTTACCGCGGGCACGATTGAGGAACGGATCCAGGCCTTGAAGGCGTCCAAGAAGGACCTTTTCGACAAATTGATCGGTGGGTTGGGCGGTGATTTTGACCTCAGTCAGCATTTCACCTCTCTGAAAAGTTTGGTTATCCTGACCGCGAAGGCGGAGCAGGAACCCGAGCAGGAGCCGGAACCGTATACGATCGATTGATCCCGCTCCGCGGGGCGGGGACCGGGCATGGTGTGACCGGCTCCCTGCGCTCCGGAAATCCTGGGAGTGAGCTTGTTTCCACGAGGGGGTGCTTTACGCTTTCCTCCACGTTGAAGTCGTCGACGGCAATTCCTGCGGATTCTCTTCCATTGTCTCAGCTTCCTCACGCTGGCCGGGCCGAACTGGAATCGCTGGTCGCTCGGGCAAATCCGTTGGGGATCCGGGGGGTGCTTCCGGCGCCGGAACGTGACGGTTTGGTCGTCGCTCGAATTCCTGGTGAGCGATGAAGGTTAAAGACCTGGCCGATCCCGCCGGCGTGATCATGCGCCGATTGCTTTGGCTGCTGCGCTGGCGCGTCTGGATTCAGGAGAAGCTGCAGCCGACCGAGTGGCAGGGGACCCTGTTGTGGGCGGCGGTCGCGGGCTTTCTTGGAGCGCTCGCCTCGATCTTGTTTTCGACCCTGACCGAACGAATTTACGATTGGTTCGGCAACCGCAGCCTTGGCGTGGTTGGCTCCCTGGAACAGTTGCCGTGGTGGGGCTGCATCCTCGTGCCGACGCTCGGCGGCGCTTGCGCGGGTTCAATCCTGCTTTTTGGTCAGCGTCTCACTCGGATGCAGAGCTCGACCGATTACATGGAGGCGATCGTAATCGGGACGGGTGACATTCCCTTGCGACCCAGCCTGATTAAATCCGGCGCAGCTCTCTTCTCCATCGGCTCCGGCGGGTCGATCGGTCGCGAGGGACCCATGGTTCAGTTGGCGGCGGTCCTCGCGTCGCTGGTCGGCCGCTGGCGCCGCTTCTCGCCCCCGCAACTGCGGCTGCTCGTCGCCTGTGGCGCTGCGGCCGGCATTGCCTCCGCCTACAACGCGCCGATCGCCGGGTCCTTTTTCGTGGCCGAGATCATTCTTGGCACGATCGCAATGGAGAGCTTGGGCCCGCTGGTGATTTCCGCCGTCGTGGCGACTCTGACCGTGAACGTGCTGACGTCAGCGCATGTGCTGTACAAGGTGCCTGCTTTCCAGCAGGTGTCCTTGTGGGAGCTGCCGCCCTATATCGCGCTCGGCTTTATGGTCGGCGTGCTTGCTCCCGTGTTTCTGCTTTCCCTCAAGCATGCGGAACGGTTTTTTGTTTCGCTCCGGCTGCCCCTCGTCGTGCGTCTCGCGCTGGGCGGATTACTGGTGGGGGTGATTGCCATCAACGTCCCACAAGTGGCGGGGAATGGATATTCGGTGGTGGTTGAAATCGTGAATGGCCGCCTGTTGTGGACTGCCATCGTCGGAATTTTTGCCTGCAAGTGGCTCGCCACCATGGCTTCGTTTGGGTCCGGCGCGCCGGGAGGAGTGTTTACGCCTTCGCTTTTTATGGGCGCGGGCTCCGGCTTGTTATTTGGTTCCGCCGTGCACCATCTCTGGCCGGCTGGAGCCCAGGATCCACGCGCGTTTGCCCTCGTGGGTATGGGGGCGTTTTTGTCGGCCGCCAGCCACGCGCCCGTCATGGCCGTGATCATGCTTTTCGAGATCACGCTCAGCTATGATATCATTCTGCCGCTGCTGCTCAGCAGCGTCATCGCCTATTATACCGCGAAGAGCCTCGAGGGAGCTTCACTGTACAGCGAGGTGCTGCAACGGAAGGCGGCCGGGGCGCCTGACCCCGCGATGGGGGAGGGGAGCGTCGGGGACATGATGCGTCCGGACCCGCCGGTGATCGCGCCCAACGCCCACTTTGCGGATATCGCGCGCATGTTTTTGAATGTTCGGGTCAATAATCTCTACGTGGTCGACGCCGGCGGCGTGTTCCTGGGCGTGGTGTCGCTTCACGATATTAAGCCTTATCTCGGCGAACCGGAACTGGCCGAGTTGGTGGTTGCGCGCGACATCCTGCACGACGACTTTCCGCGGCTCGCGCCGGACCAGCCGCTGGCCGAGGCGCTCGGGGGATTCATCGGCATCGTGGCCGAACGCTTGCCGGTGGTGGACCACGCGGGGATCTTGCGCGGAAGCCTGGCTAAAAACGACCTGCTGCTCTCGTTGATCGAAAAGCAGAAGAAGCCCCCTGAGGCGAGAGCGTAGGTCCCCGGCCTCTGGTGGAGCTGGCGCGTTTCTGTCCCGCCTTACGATCACGATCCGATGAGGGCAATTGCCTTGGGCGGTTTGGTTCATCCTATACGACCGGCTTGACGCGCCGTTGAGTTCGTCGCGTCTTCGAGGGCGAGCGGCCATGAACGGAATTAATTTCATCCAGGATCTGGCGGTCGTCCTTGTGGTGGCGGGCGCCGTCGGCTGGCTCTGCCAGCGGATCGGCTTGTCCGTCGTGGTGGGTTTTCTGGTGGCCGGGATGCTGGTGGGCCCGTTTACCCCGCCTTTCGCGCTCGTGACTGATGCGGAGCGGATCGGAACGCTGGCCCAGGTTGGTTTGGTCTTTCTGATGTTTTCGATCGGCTTGGGGTTGAGCGTGCGAAAGCTCCGCCGGCTCGGGCTCTCGCTCATGCTCGCCACCTTCTGCGGGGCCATCGTGATGTATTATCTTTCCCGACTCCTCGCCGCCTCGCTGGGCTGGTCGGCGCGGGAGGGGTTGTTCCTCGCGGGCATGTTGATGGTTTCCTCGTCTGCGATCATCAGCAAAATCCTCCACGAGACGGGCGCGAATCATGAGCGTGCGGGACTGCTGGCCATGGGGATTTCAGTTTTGGAGGACGTGGTCGCCGTCGTGATGCTGACGATCCTGAATTCCCTCGTGCAGCTCGGCAAAGGCGAGGGCGCGCACGTCGGTGAAACCCTGCTGCTGCTGGGCGCGTTCGTGGTGCTTGCGGGCATCGCGGGGCTGTTGCTCGTCCCTTGGTTGCTCAAGCGCTTGAGCATTTCAGCGCACGAGGAACTGCAGACCCTGGGGATTGCCGCGCTGCTTTTCGGGCTGGCGGTCGTGGCGCAAAGCGCGGGGTATTCGCTCGCGTTGGGCGCGTTCTTGCTCGGCGTCATCGTCGCGGAAACGCCGCACCGGCATCAGGTCGAACGCACGTTTGCGGGGATGAGGGACGTTTTCAGCGCCGTCTTCTTTGTCGCGATCGGCATGCAGATTGATGCCCGCGATCTCGGGCAAGAGATTGGCCTGATCCTGGGGGTGGCGGCCTTTACACTGCTGGCCCGCCCTGTCGCGATCAGCGCCGGCCTCATCATAATCGGCACCTCCTTGAGAGATGCGCTGCGCACGGGTCTGACCACGACGCCGATCGGGGAATTTTCCTTTATCATCGCCCAGCTGGGGGTCGGCGCGGCGGTGCTGCCGGCGAAATTTTATCCCCTCGCCGTCGGCGTTTCCCTGGTCACCACTCTGGTTGCCCCAGCGCTCACCCGGCGTTCGGAAGGGATAACCGAATTCGTGCTCGCGCGCCAACCGCGTTGGCTCCGTGACTGGCTGGAGGCCTACCACGGCTGGCAGGAGCGGCTGGCGCACCGCGGGCGGCGCAATCTGCTGTGGCAACTTAGCCGTAAGCGCGTGGCCCAGGTCAGCGTCGGGATGCTGTTTGTCACGGGCTTGGTGGTTTTTTCCGGGCAGCTGTTCGCGCTCGCGGAGAGCTGGCTGGGGCGAGACTGGATCTTTCCCCACGGCCTCGAGCTCATCTTCTGGACGGCGCTCGTGCTCATGACCCTGGCTCCGCTGGTCGCCATCTGGCGAAACATATCCGCGATGTCGATGCTCTACGCCGAGATTTCAACCCGCGGGCAATTGCACGCGAAACGCCTGCGGCCGCTAATCGAAACGGGCCTTAAGATCGCTTGCGGGGGCGGATTGTTTGTCTGGCTGGCGTCAATCTTGCCCGCCGACGGCACCGCTCGCTGGCTGCTCGTGCTCACCGCAGTGATCGCGGTGGTGGCGTTGTTGGTGCTGCGGCGGAAGTTGATTTACTGGCACAGCGAAATGGAGGTGGAACTCCTCAGTGTCATGGAGACCAGTGACAACCGCATGAACGCGACGACGGCGCCCTGGCTGCAACCGCACGGCGAATGGAATCTTCACATGATTGATTGTACCCTGCCCGATCTCGCGGATTGCCAGGGCAAGCGAATCGCTGAACTCGATCTGCGCGCCCGTTTCGGATGTTCCGTGGTGGGGATCGAACGCCAGGGATATATGATTCCCCTTCCACCTCCGGACGCCGTGCTCTTCCCGCGCGACAAAGTGCTGTTGATGGGCACCACGGCCCAGGTTCGGGCCGGCAAGAATTTTCTTGGCGCCGTTTCGGGCGGGCCGGTGGCTGATTCCGTTTTTGAAGAAGTGCGGATGGAGGCTGTGGTGGTGCCTGTCTGGAGTCGCGCCGCGGGTAAGACATTGATCGAACTCTCACCCGCCCGAAACCACAACGTGCAAATTGCCGGAGTGCGCCGCGGGGGGCTGCGGATACTTAATCCAAGCGCTCACGAAATGCTGCGCGCCGCCGACGAGATTCTGGTCCTCGGAGCGCCCGATCAAATCGCCCGGTTCAAAGAGTGGTTGCGGGACAAACCGGACGAATTGGATTCCCCAGCGTACGGGCTGAAGTAATTTTTTCCCGGTGCGCGAGTTGGTCTTCGCGATTCCCAGGGACACAAAAAAACGCGCCAGCGGCGCGTTTGCAAAGGGGGGAGGGCAGGGCTTGTTTAGTTTGCGCCCGGCACGGTGGTCTTGACCGGCTCGGTTTTCTTCACCTCGACCACCACGGGTTTGGCTACTTCGTCGTCGACGTCCTTCGACGCTTTTTTGAACTCCTTCAGTGATTGGCCCAAGCCTTTGGCCAAAGAGGGCAATTTCGAACCACCGAAAAGGAGCAGAAGGATCGCAAGGACCATTAGCAGCTCGGGCATGCCAAGACCGATGGCGAAAACGGTGGGAAGAAGCGTCATGATGGCGTAACGTAGTTCGGTGGGGTGGGCTGTAAAGAGGGAAAACGGTCCAATTAGGGCGTGAGCCACACAACCTCTTCACCCGCGCCCGGTTGACCCGCAACGATCAGCGTCCCCAAGGTGTGGCCTTGTAAATATCGCGACGTGCGCAGCCGCCCCGTCGGCCGCAGATCAAGGGAACGGGTAATAAGCTCCGCGCCGTCCACAAGAGCGCCTGCGGGAGGATCGTAGCCCAAGTCCACCCAGGCCAGGGTCCCTTCCGGATTGGTTGCCAGCACCCGGCCTACGATGCGGTTTCGACTCGGCGCGATGCTCGATGGCGTGGCCGGCGCCGGTCCACCGGTGTCAACCTCAGCAGGCGGCACCGCGTTGGATCGTGCCACGCAGCCACTCAGGACCGCCGCCCCTGCAAGCAAAAGGCTGCAGCGGGCAGCGGAGGCACGTGATCCGGACTTCACGACGTTGCCCCAACGGTCTAACGAGCCGGCGGCTCGCAACAGCCGTCGGATCACATTTTCGGCAGCGGAAAGCCCAAGCCGCCGGGTAAACTTCCGCCCCCGCCCGTGCTGCCGCTTCCGGCCGGGCCGCCCATGCCTGGCATTCCGGGAGGACGAGTGGTCGCTGCCACCTTGAGCAGGTTTTGCGCATTATCGATCTGCTCGGCATCGAAGAAGCCGTGCAGTTGGCGGATGCGCGTCGGATGCCGCATTTTGCGCAGGGCTTTTGCCTCGATCTGCCGGATGCGTTCGCGGGTAACCTTAAATTGCTTTCCGACCTCTTCCAAGGTGCGGCTGTAACCGTCAATCAGCCCGAACCGCAACGAAAGCACGCGCCGTTCGCGTTCTGTGAGGGTGTCCAGCACATCGATGATTTTTTCGCGGAGAAGGGAGTACGCGGTCATGTCGTACGGATTTTCCGCCGACTTGTCCTCGATAAAATCGCCAAATGAGGTGTCGTCTCCATCACCCACGGGCGACTGCAGCGAGATCGGCTGCTGCGCCATCTTCATGATCTGCTGCACGCGCTCCACCGGCAGATTCATCTCATCGGCCACTTCATCGGGCGTGGGTTCGTGGCCGTATTCCTGGAGCAGTTGCTTCTGCACCTGCATCACCTTGTTCAACGTCTCGATCATGTGCACCGGAATGCGGATGGTGCGGGCTTGATCGGCGATTGAGCGGGTAATGGCCTGGCGAATCCACCAGGTCGCGTAAGTCGAGAACTTGTAGCCGCGACGGTATTCGAATTTTTCCACCGCCTTCATCAACCCCATGTTGCCTTCCTGGATGAGGTCGAGGAAGGAGAGGCCGCGGTTGGTGTACTTTTTGGCGATCGAAATTACCAGGCGAAGGTTGGCCTCGACCATCTCGGTCTTCGCCTTGTGCGCCTCTCGCACGTGAACCATCGTTTGGGCCACCACGCGCTGCAGGTCCGCGGGCGTGATGCGCTGTTGCGCTTCAATCTGCTTGAGCCGGTGGTGCACCGCCCGCGTGTCGATCGAGGCATCTTTCTTGGTCTTGGGATGCTTGGCGCGATCCAACTGGTTGTTGAGCGAATCGATCTCCTCCAGCACCGGATGGAGTTGCTCCAGGTATTCCTCGTAGACCTTGAGCTTGAAATAGAACTTGGAGAAAAACCCCTTGAGGACGTTTTCCCGTTTTCGGAACTTGGACAAAACCTTCTTCTTTTCCGCTTCACCCTTGGCTTTGATATATTCTTCCCAAGCTTCGCTGACACCGGACTCCGATTTTTGGGTGTTCTCAACGAGCTTCGGCAGGCCTTTGAAATAGGCCTCGCGGGAGTCAATTTTCTTGTCGATCACGACGCGGTCGAACCGCTCTTCGCGGTTGAGCAGCTTCGCGCCGAGCGTCCCGATGTATCCCCCAATGGCGGACGCTTCAAACAGCGCTTCCTGCGCCTTGAGCTCCGCCGTCTCGATGCGCTTGGAGATTTCGACCTCCTGCTCCCGCGTCAGCAGCGGGACCTGGCCCATCTGCTTGAGATACATCCTTACCGGATCGTCCAGAATGTCGTTTTGCGAGGTGCGTGACTCTTCCTCCTCGGCCTCCTCCATCCGTTGCTTGTAATCTTCCACCTGATCCGGCTCGAGAATCTCGATCTCGAGATTCTGCAGAATCGAGAGAACGTTGTCGATTTCCTCCTGGTTTTCGACCGACTCCGGCAACGCTTCGTTGATGTCGTCGAACGTTAGATAGCCCTGCTCCTTGGAGAGGCGGATGAGGTGACGGATCTTGTCGTTGATCCCGCCCGCCGGGATGTCCGGTCCCCCGGCCACGGCGCTGTCAGCGCCCGGAGCGCGGGTTTTTTCGAGCGCCGTTTCAACGGCTTCAGATTGGGCGGAATCGGCGGATACAGACTTGGCTTTGCGCGACATGAGGATGGTAAGAGCGTCCGAGCGAATCGAGAACCCACAAAGCGTCAAACCGCCGGGGCAAATATGAGCGGCGAGCGGAGCTGGCGTTGCAATTCAGAACGTTCCTTCAAGAGTGAAATTGGGTCATGTTCACTGTCCGCCTGGGTGTTGGCCAAGGCAAGTTCTATTTGGCGCAACCGGGGTTCCAGCGATCGCGCCCGCAACTGGCGTAAACCTTCCTGTACAACCTTCAAGGGCTCGTCGATGGCCGGGTTTTCAAACAGCAAATTAGCCACCAGCGAACGCTCTGCATCGTTTTCGAGCAAGGCTTCAAGATGGTCCCGTCCGGGCCAGGCGTCCTGCTCGAATTCGGCGAGAAAGCGATTGAGCAGGATTCCGGCCGTATGGCCGGTATCGATCCAATCGTGGGGCAGGGCGGTGCTGAGGCCCCGGCCGAGCTTCTCGAAATGCAAACAAAGCATGAGGAGATGTCTTTCCGGCGTTTGAGCCGACTCTGCGCCATGTCCCACCACGGCGTCCGCCGGAGGGAGAGGCGCGTTTGGCGCTTTTGCGCCGGAACGCACCTGGCGGGAAAGATACGTGTCGAATTCCCGCTGCACGACCTTCGGCTGCAGGGCCAGGAAACGCGCGGCCTCGGCCAGCAGATTGGCGCGGCCAATTTCGCTTTCGCTGGCCGCAATCATTTCGACGATCGCCTGCGCCGCGCGGGCCTGCTGCTCCGCAGTCGCCTTTTGTGGGTTGGGGAGGAAGGCATGCGCGGCAAAGCCGATTGCGCATCGCGCCTCGCGCCTCACCTCATCATAGCCGGCCAAGCCTCGCTCCAGGAACAGCAGGTCCGGATCAAGCTTCTCCGCGCCCGCCAGGGTTAGAAACCGGACTTCCAAGCCGGCTTTCAACGCCATGGGAAGTAGTCGCAGGGCGGCTTTCTGCCCCGCGCCGTCACTGTCGAAGAAACATTCGACTTGGGTGTGATACCGACGCAAGAGCACGAGTTGGCCTTCCGTGATGGACGTGCCTTGGGGCGCAATCGCGGTCTTCAGCCCCACGCTCCAGCACCGGAGCGCATCCAGCTGTCCTTCAACCATGACGAAGGGTTTTCCGTCGCCCACGGCCGTGCGCGCGCGATCCAGGTTAAAGAGGAGATTCCCTTTGATGAAAATCGGCGTTTCTGGCGAGTTCACATACTTCGCCTCGCGCGCCGGATCGTCGCTGGGGGTCAAATCGGTCTGACGCGCCGTGAAGGCGACCACGCGCCCTTGGTGGTCCCGAATGGGAATCATCAACCGGCCGCGAAATCTCGGCCGCAAGGCGCCGATGGTGATTTCTGCATCATCGTAAATGAAAAACAGGCCGCAGCCCCGCAGCGCATCTTCCGAGAATTTTCGACGCAGCAGGGCCGCGCCCAGCCCGCTGCCGCTCGCGTCCGCCGCCCCGATCTTAAATTCATCCGCCGTCGCCATCGCGAAGCGGCGTTTCTCGGTCCAGTAATTTTGAAAGTATTCCCCCGCGGCATCCCTCGCCTTGAACGCCTGGTAAAAGTGATCCGCCGCGACATCGTGGAGGTCGAAAATTTCCTGCCGTAAAGAACGCTCCTCGCGCGAAGGTCCGCCCGTTCCTTCTTCGTATTCAATGACGATGCCGAAACGTTTGCCCAGGGCCTCCACCGCTTCGGAGAAGCTCAATTGCTCCGTCTCGCGCACGAACGTGATGGCGTCTCCCGCCTTCCCACACCCGAAACACTTATAGAACCCCTTTTCGGTATCGATGTGAAACGACGGGGTCTTTTCGTTGTGGAAGGGGCACAGGCCTTTCAGCCGGGCGCCGCTGCCCTTGCGCAGCGTCACCGTTCGCGCAACGACGTCTGCGAGATTGACGCGTAACTTCAGGTCGCGGACGCAGGTGGGCTTTATGACGGGCATGTGGAGCTGAAACGGCCGGTTGCGTGGGCAAATCGCATGCGGTCGACAAAGAATGCACTTTCAACCCGTCGATGTGACTGTCAAGTTCCCCCGCCTGTCGTTGGCGTCCGAAGGCAAAAGTTTTGGGGTTCGAGGAAACTTCGCGCGTCAGCGGGCGACAAACTTCCTCTCATGCGCTTGTTTACCTTCCTGGTTTTGTGTCTGGCCTTTGCTGCCGCCCAAGCCCGCGACGCTGCCCCGGTTCCCGGCCAGGCGGCGGGCGCGCCCAAGCCAGTGGCGATCCAGCCGGTCTGGGAGGCGAAGATGGAAAACTTCGGCGAAGAGGCCTACGTCCGGCATGTCGAAGCGCTAATCGAAAAGTATGAAGCGGTGACCGGCCGCAAGCTCGCACCCGGGCCAAAGAAGAAGGTGGGCCTCAAAATTTACACCGACTCGGGACCCGGACTGGCCACGCCAGTGCCGTTGGTCAAAGCCGTGATTGCCTCCCTGAAGCGTCGGGGTTTCCAACATCGGGACATCTTCCTCGTGGGCTTGAACGCGCTGCGGCTGCGGATGACAGGTTACCTTCCGTCCTTGGTTTCGGGTGAAACCCCGTTCCATGGCAATCCCGTCTATGTGCTGGAATCGGGCCGGTACTACGACCCGGTGTGGTTTTACGATTCTCCCCTCCCGCAGCGTTTCGATCCCATTTTTGCGGAGCAGCAGACCAAGGGAGTCTCAAACACCTCGACCAAGGACGAGGATCGCAAAAGCTTTCTCGCCACGCCACTTTTTCTCGACGCCGACTTTTGGATCAACCTGCCGGTGTACAGTGATCATCCGACGCTGGGGATCAACGGGGCGTTGGTGAACGCGACCCTTTGGAACGCTTCCAACACCGCCCGCTTTTTCCGTTCGCCGGCAAACGCTCCCGCCGCGGTCGCGGAAATGAGCGCGATTCCCGAGTTGCGGGAGACGTGGGCATTCACCATCGCCAGTCTGCAGCACTACCAGTTTGTCGGAGGACCCTTCTTCAATTCCCTCTACACCGTTTCCGAGCCGCTGGTTTGGCTTAGCACGGATCCTGTCATGCTGGATGCGCTGATGCGCGATCGCCTGAACGCCCTGCGGAAGAAATCGGGCTTTATTCCGGTGGATGAGGAAATCCGCACCCTCGAATTCGCCGAGGCCCTGGGCGTTGGCTCCACCCGGACGAAGAGCGCCCGGATGGTGCCGGTCGATTGAACGGTGGGCAGCGCCCGGGGCCTTTAGTCGTCAATCCGGCCGCCGCCACCTCCCGTTTAACTTCCCTCTTGCGGGCGGCATGCGCCTGCCCCCAATTGTTTACCGCATATGACCGCCGCCGACTATCTGCCTTTTCTCATCCAAGCGCTGCTCGCTGCGGGCATCACGGCAGTGATCATCGGCGCCAGCCATTTCTTTGGCCAGCGGTCGCGTCCAAACAAAATCAAAGATTCGGCCTACGAATGCGGCGTGGCGGGTGAGGGTGTCATTCACACCCGATTTTCGGTTAAGTTCTATCTGACGGCGCTGCTGTTTCTGCTTTTTGATCTGGAAATCGTGGTGCTGGTGCCGTGGACCTTTGTCTACCGGGAGTTTCTGGCCAACAACATCCCCATTCTCGGTCCCATCTTGTTTTTCATTGGGGTGCTCGTCCTTGGCCTAGTCTATGAAGTTAAAAAAGGCGCGCTGCAGTGGGAAAAATAAGCATGGAATCACGCGATGATCGACGGCCCGAATGCCGGGTCATTCGACGGGCTTTTTTCGCGCTCGCCGTGCGCGGCCAGACTCTGACGCGATCGTTGTGCTGTGGTTTGGGTTGGGGCGCGCCGGCGCGTTGATTGCCCATGCGCCTCGACAAGATTATCGCTCGTGGCCGGATTGTCGATCTGGTGAGTCTGGACCTGGAAGCGGCTTTGCGCGAACTGCTGGACGTGTGTGTGGGCAAGTTTCCCGACCTGAAGCCGGACACGCTTTTGAAGGGCTTGCTCGCTCGTGAAAGCACGATGACGACTTACCTCGGGTTTGGCGTCGCGCTACCTCACGTGCGGGTGAAGATGAGCCGCCGTTACATCCTCGCCATTGGACGCAGCCGCGTGGGTATCCGTCACGACGGCGCTCTCGCCGAAGAGCGGGTGCATCTCATCGTGATGCTGCTCGCCGGGGAAAATGCGCGCGATTACCTGCAGGTACTCGCGTCGATTGCGCGGCAGGTTAAGGACCAGGAACTGGTCGAGAACCTCGTGAACGCGCCGGATCTGGATGCGCTTTACGAGCGGTTGATCGGCGGCTTCGGCGGGATTCGCGGAGTCGATGCGCAGCAGAATCGCGTCAACCGACTCATGTTCCGGGAAGCGGAGCGGGTCGCCCAGGGCGCGGAATGCAGCGCCATCGTGGTGTTTGGCGACACGTTTGTGGGCGGCGTGCAGTCGGGCGTGTTGAAATCGAAACTGAAGACCATTCTGGTAACGCGGACGGCGCTCGAAACCAGCGATGACGAGAAGGACTACACCGAAACAATCCAGGTCCGTTCGTTTTCCAACCAGCGGTTGGGGCAGTTGCGCAGCGCCATGCTCGTGGCGCTTACGCGCGGGGTGGTGACTTTTACGGATCGCATCTGCTGTGTCGGCGGAATCACCGGCAGCAATCAATTCGACACCCTGGTCGTGGTCGATATCGAGCGCGAGTTTCAGACGCTCCTCACCGGCTCGACGGCGGACCTGCTCCCCCACGATGTGAAGCCGGAAGTGCTGGAACGGGTAATTGCCGTCGCCACGGAACTCGGGGTCGAAGGGCGGGAAGGGCGGCCGGTGGGCTGTCTCTTTGTGGTGGGTGACGACGAAAAGGTGCAGTCGCTTTCCAAGCCATTGGTTCTCAATCCATTTTATGGATACAAAGAGGAGGATCGGAACATCCTCAATCCGTTCATGGACGAGACCGTGAAGGAGTTTTCTTCAATTGACGGGGCGTTTATTATTCGGGGCGACGGCGTGGTGGAGTCGGCGGGAAGCTTGATTCAAGCAACCGATAGCACGCACGAACTGCCAAGCGGACTCGGAAGCCGACACGCCGCCGCCGCCGCCATCAGCGTGGCAGCGGACTGTATCTCCATCGTGGTGTCATCCAGCACGGGACAGGTGACGTTGTTCCGGCGGGGCGTGATGCTGCCGCTGACGGAAAAACGTCGGTAAATGAAACGGGTCCGGGCGGGTCGCCGGGGATGTAACGGTCAGGGCGCCTGAACGCGAGGGGTGGCGATGGAATTCGGGCGCCGCAGGCTTGAGGCCGTCGAACCCCGTATTCACGACCCCGGTCCGTGGCTCACGAGCTCCGCCGCCAACTCTGCTGCAGAGTGTGTCGAGTCGTGTGCGCGTTGGCGGCAGGGACGCGCACACGCGGTCAAACCCGGTCGAGCCCTTTGGCCGGCGGACGGCGCGTTTGCGCTGCCGCCATGATCGCGGGCCTGGGCCGCCGCCCCCGAATCAAGTCGTCGCGCCGCTGAAAAATTGTGGTTCGATTAGATCGCGCACCACGGTCGCGCAGCCCAAGGCGTCGACTGCCCGCCGGCCCAAGGCCCGGAAATCGTAGCGGAGGCAGCTGATGCCCGCCTTCGTCGCGAGATCGGTGCCCATGGCCGACAGCAGACCCACGCGATCCGGACACGCGATCCCACCCGCCGTCATGGCCGCGCGTAACAGCATCGTGATGTTGTCCTCCGGGCAGACCAGCGCGCTGCGGCGGGTGCTGCGGCGGAGTCGCTCGATAATTAACGAGCGCTCTTTTTCGGTTCGCCCCACTTCGACGTCGCTGAGCCGGTTGCGACAGCCGAGTTCGCCGGCAGCTGCAACCAACGCGGAGTTGAACTCTGTGACCGCGGGGTCGCCCGCGAAGGGCTCCACCGGAATGATCTGTTCGAATCCGCGGCCGAGCAAATGTGCGAGCGCCTTGAGGGCGCCGGAGCGAAAATCCGCCCGCACATTGTGGATGCCGTCGATTGAGCAGGAGCGGAAGAGCACCACCGCTGGTTTCAAGCGCGCGATATTCACCCGCAGCGCGTCATCGGTCCACACGTGGTCGAGCACGAAACCGCCCGCCGCGGCGCCATGCCGCTCCAGGAAATTGTTCAGGATGGCCCGCTGTTGCGCGACCGGCGCAAACACCGGCGGCTCGTGCGGATCGGGGTGGTTGACCAGCAACTCGTCGTGCCAAAGCAACATCGTGCGATGCAACGCGCCGCAACTGACGCTAATCCCCTCGAGCAACTCGCGGTATTGTTCGCTGCCCAGTTCGAGGCGGCGAATCAGGCAGGCGACCGGTTTGGGCCGGTCCAGCAGCGCGCGGGCGGTGGCGGGATAATAGCGGCCGCTCGTGGGATGCTGCCAGATTTCGCCGTCTGTCGTGAGTCTTTGCAGCACGCGAAACACGGTCGTGTTGGCCACGCCGAAACGCAGGCCGAATTCACGCGTCGTGGGGAGCGGTCGATCGGTCGGAACGGACTTGAGCGAGTGGCGGATGCGCTCCGCGAGATCCACCTCGGCGGGCGCGCCCGCGCCCGTTGAACCTTTGCTTCGTGTCAGGGGGGCCGCCATCGGAAAGGAACAGAACGAGACGGTGGGCAACGCAAGACAGATTATGGCTGAAACAAAAGTTAGACGTTGCACAACATCCGGCCCTCAGCCTGAAGTAGCGCGACGGCCGCCGCTTTGAAATTCGACCGTTTTACTCTCCGGCCCAACCCCTGATTCATTCCGACCCCACGCTCGCTTTACCATGACGACGCCCGCCCCTGATTCCGCCAGCCGCCGGACTTTCCTGAAGTCCGCCTCTTCCGCCGTTGTGGCGGGCACGCTCTCCTCGCCGCTGACTGTTCCCAATCTGTTGCGCGCGGCGGGCGAACCCCGGAAGCTTCGGCTCGGGCTCATCTCGGCCGCGACCTACGGATATATGGGGGCCGCGCGAATGCCGGGCTCGAACCATGGCACCGCGTTTGCGACTTCGTGCAACGGCTTCGACGAAACCAAGCGCAAGAAGATGGAAGGAACGTTTGTGGCGGCCAGAAAGCGAATGGAAGGCGCGCAGGTGGTGCAGATCTGGGATCCGGTGAAGACACAGGCTGAACGTCTGGCGGATACCTGCGCCATTGGCAAAGTGTGCGACACCGCGGAGGAATGCTCGGAAGGCGTCGACGCCGTGCTCATCGTCGACGACGGGTCGGGCGAACAATGGAAATACGCGCGCCACCCCTTGCTGAAAGGCGTGCCGACGTTTTGTGACAAGCCGCTGGCGATGACCGCCAAGCAGGCGCAGGAAATCGCCGCGCTCGCCCGCAAGACCAGGACGCCCTTTATGTCTGCGAGCTCCCTCCGGTT
>JBEENF010000006.1:0-25702 GCA_041192325.1 Verrucomicrobiota bacterium | reverse complement strand
AGTTCGGTTTCGAGGCCCGCGGGCAGGTCGACTTCCATTGCAAACCGCCCGTCGGCCCTCCGCCACGCCACGTCCACGTCGCCGCGCTCCGTGGGCACCACTCCGTTCGCCTCGGTCAGCCCGCCGGTCGCGGGCGCGATGCGGCAGGCGGAAAAACCGGCCCCCCCCCCCGGGGCGCACGCCCATCACGTGTTTCGACAACACCCAGGCCGGACCAACGCTGCCGGAAGGAATCGGACTCGCGATCTGCACGCTCCGCCGACCGGACTGATCCTGCCGGTGGTTCGGGCTCCAGTATTCCCAGACCATCGGCACATCCGAAGCATTAACCATCGCGCAATAACGCTCGCGTCGGAATCAATCCGACGTTCCGCCGGCAGCAGGAATCTTCACCTTGGCCAGGTAGATTCCCGCGGCGGCTCCTTCGCCGCAGGTCACCCAAATAAAGCCTTCATGTTCCGCGATTCCCGCGTAGCTGGTACCCGCCACCGCGGCGAAGCGCATCATCGTCCCCTTCTCCGGATCGATTAAGAACAGCGAAATCCCGCTGGCCCGGCCGACGCCCACCAACCGCCCGTCGCGCAAACGCAGGATTTTCGGGCCGCCCAGGCTGCGGATGACTTCGTTCGCTGGCTGCAGCACGCCGGTGCCATCCCAATCGACCAGCGGGTCCTTCCACGTCCACTCTTGATAATAGGGAGCCTTGCCGATGCCCAGCATGGCCGATCCCGGATCACCGCGGAGCAGGCAATAAGCCGTATGGTCCGCGCCGAATGCGAGGCTGCCCTCATTGCCCCGGCCAGACGGAAGGAATTTCTCCAGCAGCGGCCGCCAAGTCTTGCCATCCCGCGTCCGATAGAGGGTACCCGCCACGTCCTTGCCACTGTAACCGATGCTGTAGCCCATGCCGTTATGCCAGGTGACGTCCCATCGCCACGTATTCACACCGGAAGCACAAACATAGGCTTCACTCCAGTTCGTACCATCGACGGAAAGCCACGTTACGGATTGCCGCGAAACAACCGGCTCGCCGTCGGGCGCCACCGACGGCCGGTCCGGATCGGGACCGCCGCGGGGAAGCTGGTAGAAATTACCGTCGGCGCGCGCCGTCTTTGATACGAAGAATACCGACGTGTTGATCATCAGGTGACCTTCCGCGGTAATCGAAAGCCGCGGTTCGCGGACATCGCCCGCATCCCAGTGCAGCAACGCGACCGATTCCCATCGCTCCCCATCGCGCGAACGAATGATCCGGCCCCGGCCTGCCGGATGATTGCCGTGAATTTCGCCCTCGTGAAATCCGCAATACCATTGCCCCTTGAAGCGAATCAGGTCCGTCAGCTCCATCCGGGACTTCGTACGATCGGTGATGCGGGACAGATCCCAAATCTTCCGGCCGACAATTGGCGTAAATTTGCGCGATTCCGCTGCCGCAGGCGCGGGCGGCGCAGAGGCGGCGAGCAGCACAAATGGCGTCAGGGCCCCGGCGAGGGCAAGAGCGCGAAGAAGGCGGGCCACGATAAATTTCATCTCAAAGGAATCGATCGGTCCCGCTGGGGCGATGCAGGCAGGTCGAGCGCCGACGGTGGAGCCGCCACGGTGAGTGACCCTACGACGCGGGAACAGAGGATAACGGCAACAGAACCGGAGCGCGCATCCCAAGTGAACACGCGCTCCCGTCGCTCAGACGCCGAGCTGCTTTTCCGTGGGGAGCACAAAGGGCTTTCGGTATTCCCGGCCCAGCAGCGCGTTCGCCTTGGCGTTGCCGGCGAAACGTTCCTTGCCCGGCTCTACGGTCAGCACCTGGCCCAAGGTCATCTTGGTTTTCTCCAAGTCGATCTGGTTGCCCGCGAGGTGCTGGCGCGTGCGCGCGAACGTGGCGACGGCATCCTCATGGGTCTTCAATTTGCCCAGCTGGCGTTCAATGTCGCCCGGCGAGGCCGGTTGCCCGAGCCGCCAGGAAATGTTGGCCGCATGGATCAACGCGGCGGATTGATGCCCTTCCAGGATATCGGCCTTCAAGTCCGACACTTTGCGCGAGCGCACGCCCTGCAAGAAATTCGCAAAGTGGTTTTCGCCTTTGCTCTCGAAGGCGCGAACAAGATTTCCCTTTAGATCAAATAACGCCGTGTCCGCGATAATGCCTTCGCTGCCGAAGAAGAACCATCCGTTCTTCACCAGCGGATTGAAGGGATCCGACTTTAAGCCGCGCGTCTCCGTGACAATCGTCTTGTCGCCAAAATCGATGATCGCGACCTGGGTATTGGGCGTTTGCGCCACGTCCGAGTAGCCTAGCCGGCCGCCGTAACTCAACACGGTGCGACCCATGCCGGTCACACCCAACCCCCAGCGGCAAATATCCAGACCGTGAATGTTGTTATTGCCGATTTCGCCGTCGCCGGTGTTCCACACCCAATGCCAGTCGTAATGGAATTTCGCCCGGGAGAGTGTCTCCATCGGCGCCGGTCCCGCCCACAGATTGTAATCCACGCTCGCGGGAATTTTACATTCGGTCGGCCCGCCAATCGAACCGCGGCCGCTGAACATGATGCTGCGTGCCAGCTTTACTTGGCCGAGCTTGCCTTCCTGCATGTATTTCACCGCCGCGTCCAGTCCTCCGCGCGAGCGGTTTTGAGTGCCCGCCTGACAGATGCGGCCGTATTTCCGCGCCGCCTGGACCATCCGGCGGCCCTCCTCGATGGTGTGACTCACCGGCTTTTCCACATACACATCCTTCCCGGCCTGCATCGCCCAGATGGCGGCCAGCGCGTGCCAGTGATTGGGTGCGGCGATAAACACGGCGCTGACGGATTTGTCGTCGAGCACGACGCGCAAATCCTGCACCGCCTTGGGTACCCGGGCAGCCTTGGCTCCGATCGTGGCGGCCAGTTCCGCCGCGCGCTCACTGTCCGGATCGCACACGTAGGCAATCTCGCATTCGGGCAGCCCGAGCAGCGATGACGCATGCTGTTTGCCGCGAATGCCGCAGCCGAGGATGGCGACGGTGATCTTATCGTTCGCGCTCACGGCCCGGGGAGCGGCGGCAACCAGACGGGACGGAAGAGCGGCGGTGGCGGCCGCAGCCGCGGCGAGCATGGACTGCTCGAGGAAATGTCGGCGGGTAAGATTAGTCATGGCAGGAGACGGATCGGGGTTTCGGTCTGAGTGAAATTCAATGCTTCTTGGCAGCTTCGGTGTGCGCTTTCGCCAGCACGCTCGCGAGGGTAACGGGCTTGCCGCCCTGCCGTTTGCTTTCGTCGGCCGCTTCCATGAAGGCAAGGACTTCGAGGGTTTCCTCGGCCGTGACCGGCGCTTGTCTGGTTTGGAAGAAGCGCGCGATTTCCACGCACATGTTGCGATAGCCGCTCAGGCTGCCCGCAGGGGCCTCGGCAAACGACTCCTTGCCAAACACCACGAGGCCGAAGCCGCCTTTCGCTCCGCGGAAACCGCGATACGTCGCCACCCGACCGTCCTTCCAGACCCCGGACACGATATCGACATCCTTGGTCTGCAGGCGCGTCACGGATTCACACCCCATGCCCAGCACGGCAAAAAGCGGCTCGACGCCATGAATGCCGTAGAAAAATAAATCCGGCGTGCCCTTTTCGTAGTCGCAGGGGCCCCAGGAAACCGCACCCACCAGGCCGCCCAGCTCCGGCTTTTTTGCCAGCATCGTGACGCCCGTCGCAAACCGCAGGGCCGACGTGGAGAAACACGGCACATTGTGTTTTTTCGCCAGCGCGAAAATCGCCACCGCATCCGCGAGGGTGCCGGCCGCGGGCTTGTCGATGAACAACGGCTTGCCCGCCAGAATTACCGGGGTTGCTTCCTGCAGATGGATGCGGCCGTCGACGCTTTCGATGAACACCACGTCCACTTTTTCCAGCAGCTTCGGAATCGAATCGACGATTTCGACCCCGGCGGCGCGAACCCCTTCCGTAAACTTTTCCACGCGGTTGCGGCTCGCGGGCATGTCGGTCCCGCCTGGATAAGCGGCGACGATCCGGACACCCCCGAGATCAGCGGGAGCCTTCGGATCGTTAAACAGTTTGACGAAGGCCGGCACGTGCGACGTATCCAGGCCAATGATGCCGGCGCGCAGCGGAGCGGAGGCGGCCAGCGCCGCGTTCACCGCGGCGATAGCCAGACCGCAGGCGACCGCGGCAAGCCACCCGGTGCGGCGGGGAGATTTCAGAGCGGAAGCGGAGACAGGAGCATTCATGAGTTTTCGATGAGGGAGTGGCGTGGGAAAATTCTGCAACGAAGGGGGCCTATTTTCTCAAAGGATGGAGCTCGATCTTGCGATAAAACACCTCGGCGCCTTCGGATTGAAAGAGAATGCGGCCTTCGCCGAGCGAACTGCCGGTCCCGCTGTTGACCGTCACGCCGTTGACAAGATAAACGACGGAGTCGCCGTCACAAATGGCTTCCAAGCGGTTCCATTCGCCCAGCGGCTTCTCCACATCCTGCGGTCCGCGGTAACCCAACGCGCCGGTCCAGTTGGGATCCCGGCCATACCAGTTGACGCGGCCGCCCGCCACCAGCGTCGGCACGCCCTTGGGGTCCCAGAAATAGGTCACGCTGCCGGCCTTGCCCCCGGGGGTCGGCACGGAGCGCACCGGCGCGGTCATTTTCGTGAGAATCCGCTCGCCGCCGGCTTTATCGAAACCGCCGACCAGGAGCATGTCGCCCGTCCCGCCTTCGATGATCTGAAACTCGACCGAACGCATCCACGGCCCGCCAAAATCCGCCGCAGCGCTGCCGTCCGGGCGCTGACAGTGCAACAGAATGCCCGCATCGCGGGCCTTGTCCTTGCGCGGCTCCCAAGTCATCGAGCCCCAGCGAAACTCCAGGGTCAGACGGTAGTTGGCGTACCGTTCCTTCGTCACGAACCCGCCATAATGCTGACCGCTCGCCCGAATCGCGGGACCCCCGTCGAGATTGTTCACGATCGTGAACACGCGGTCGGGGTCGTTGTACTTGTGCCCGCGCAACCAGGTATAGAACTGGGAGAGGTCTTTGCCGTTGAAGAGCGAGATCGTCGACTTCGGGGTCACGACTTTTTCCGTGGAGTCAGCCGCCGCCGCCACCGTGACCAGCAAGGTGATGACGGCGAGGCGCAGGGACGGGAGGAAGAGTTTCATGGGGAGGGATTAGTTGCGGGCGCTGACGGCGGGCTTCGCCTGAGCAGGGTTCAGCCGCAGATACGCAATCAGGTTGGCGAGTTCTTCCCGGGTCATGGCCTGTTCGAGTCCCTCCGGCATCAGGGAAAGGCCCGAAGCGGCAAACTCCGCGATGTTCGCCCGCGCCACAATTTCCTCCGTGTCGAACGCGGTGCGCAACGTGAGGCTGTTCTCCGACTCCGAGGCGAGCCAGCCCGACAGAGCGCGGCCGTCACGCGTGGTTACCGACACCGCTTCATACCCGGGCGTGATTTCGTGATTCGGCACGAGCACGTGAAGCAGCAGGGCTTCGGCGGACTGATTGCGCACGCCGCTCAAATCAGGTCCCACGCGACCACCGACGCCGTTGTAAGTGTGGCAGGCGGAACACACGCGGACGAAGGGTTCCGCGCCGCGGACAGCATCGGCCGGATTTTTCATGAGTTCGCGATGCGCCGTATAAACCTGCATGCGGTCTCCGCCCTCGAGTTTCTGCAAAATCTTTTCCGCACCGGCCCGCACTTTCGCGTCGCTGTGCTTGAGCAACTGCGTACGGCGGAGGGACGGAATGTCCGTCGCCTTCATGGTGCCGCGCTCGATGGCGGCAAACAGGACGCCCACGAAGACCGGCTTGGATGTCATGCTCGAAACGACGGCAGCGCGAACCTGCGGCGTGTAGCGCGACCAGTTCTTCGGCGCCACCAGCAACTCACCGCCGCGCGGGTCACCAAGACGTTCGAGCGCGCGCACAGCCTGTAACTGCAATGCTGGCGCCTGCCGCGTGTCGAGGAGATCACCGAGCAACGAGCCAACGCGGCCAAAGTCAGCGTAACCGAGCAGGGAGACGGCGCTGATGCGTTGCTTATTCGGCGCCTGCTCATTGCCGGCAAGAGCCGCGGCCCGGCGAAAGAGATCTTCCAGGGAGGGCGCACCGGCGACCGGAGCGTCGCCTCCAAACAGCGTCGCCAGCGGGCTCAACCCTTTCTTGTTGCCAAAATCGGAGCGCCCCCGCGTCCCTTCCGACAGGCTCAAAATCGCCGGCAGGCACCACGCCAGCTCGCGATCCTCGGCCATCATCTGTGCGAGAAAGCGCCGGCACGTCTCAGGCGAAGCGCCCGCGCCGAACACGCGGCTAAGGTCCTCCATCACCGCCGGGAAGCCGGCGGCGTTGGTCGCGCGCGACCGGCTCAGCGCGGTAAAAAACTCCTCCATGCGCGTGCCGATTCCGCTCAACACCGCCGCACGCGTCCAACGGTCTTCGCCGTCACGGACGCCAATCGCCGCCAGCGCCGCGACCACCTTCGGATCCACGACCGAACCGAGCACGAGTGCGGCCGAGAAACGGACGCGAGCATCGGCGTCGTTTGCCATCGCCAGCAGCGGAGCGAGCAAACCGGGGTTGGATTCCAGCAGGATGCCGGTCAAAACCACGCCCTGCTCGCGCACGCCCGGATCGCGATCGCGCAGAGCGGCGGTGACGACCGCCGGGGTCAGGCGCTGCAACGCGTGCAGCGTCCAAATCGCGCGGGCGCGCGACGCCGCGAGCGCCGCCTCGGAGGCCAGCTTCTCCAGCAACGGAGCCGCGGCCGGATCCGCGCGCTCGAGCAACAACCGGTGCGCCGTTCCCCGCCACCAGGTCTCGGGCGATTCCAGATCACGGCAAAGTTCGGCCACCGTGGCGCCGGCGGCGGCTTTGACCGCGCGCTGCTCCTTCACGATGCGATAGAGGCGACCGTAGCCTTTGCCCCCGGTGAAATCCATTTTGGGCCGGGCCTCCTCCGGCACATAGGCCGGATGGTCGATTTCACGCCGGTGCATGTCGGCAAGGTACAGGGCCCCCTCGGGACCGGCCGAAAGGAATACGGGGCGAAAAGCGACATCGGTGGAAGCGAGAAACTCGCGTTGGGTGTAGGGCGGATCAGCACGAAACGACGGCCCCTCGGGGCGAAGCACCTGGCGCTGCACCAGGTTTTGCGCCGGCTCGCAAATGAACGCATTGCCGACGTGGGCCGGCGTCAGCGCAGTGCCGCCATAAATCAGCAGCCCGCACGCCGAGGTGAACGTGCCGTCGTGCGGGACTCGCGTGGGGTTCGGTTTGAACATGTCCGCCCAGTAGGTCGTGACGTTGGCGTGGCTGATCGGAAACACCTTCGCCGCGTCCTGCACCTTTGATGCTTCCTGCACACTCGTGTTGAAGGCCAGATGCGGATTGCGCTTGAGATGCCGCGGCTCGAGCACCGTGTGCAAAACGGGGTGTCGGTTCACGAGGCCGAAGCGCCGACCGAAGTCATCGATCGCGAGCCCGAACTGACTGTTTCCGCCGACGAGTTCAAAAGCCAGCGTGTCAGGGTGAAAACGAAAATCGTTCGGCGTGAACTCCACGGCCGGACGCTCCGGGTGTTCCGGCGAGGTCACCTTGCCGCCATTGCGTCCGCCCGCCAGGTAAACCCAGCCATCCAGGCCCAACGTCGGAAAGCACATCCGGATCTGCGCCGTCTTGCTCGCTTCGAACCCCGTCAATACCACGCGACGCACATCCGCCTTTCCGTCGCCATCCGTGTCTTTCAAATAAAACAGGTCCGGCGCGGCCGTGACAAAAACCCCGCCCCGCCACGGCATAATTCCGTTGGGATAACCCAGACCTGTCGCGAATTCGGTGCGACGATCATAGTGGCCATCACCCTTTGTATCCTCGAGCAGCGCGATCCTGCCTTCGGTCGTTCTCGGCTCGTTGCTCCCCGCGATTGGGTCGGGATAACCGCGATTTTCCACCACGTAGAGTCGCCGCTTTTCGTCGAAGGCGAACGCCACCGGGTCGACCACCATCGGCTCGGCTGCCACCAATTCGATCCGCAGACCAGGCTCGAGCTGAAACGCGGCGAGCGCCTCCTGCGGCGTCAAATAACGCGCCGGTTCCGCTCCGCCGGCCGAACGGAACGGCAGCGCCAGTGACGCCAGGAGCGCCAACAGGCTAATCGACCAACGCGGCCGACCGACAGGGACAAACGGGGACAGAAGGGACATGAAGCAAGAAGGGGCTGCCACCAGCGCAGCGGGGAGGCCGAAAACGTCAATCATTCCCCTGCGCGAACAGTTTCATCAGTCGGGTGACGATCCTGCCGCTTCGGCTCCAAACGTCCCAACGGCTGCAACCGGGAAACTTCGCGCAGCGGCGGGGGGAGTGGATCACGCGCCGGGTGCGCGCAGTTTGCCGTGGGGGATGAGCCCGACGAGATCGGGCAGGTCGTACACGGTCAACGCCTTGGGCACGACATCGTTGAAGTTCAAGGGGAGCTGCCCGCTGCGAACATTCTCCGCCCAGGCATGGGCGGGACGCGGGAGCTCGACGGCCGCAAAAAGCCCGGGCTCGATGGCGGCCGCGTGCAAGGCGGCGACGGCGGCATCCTGGCCGCAAACCAGGCGCACCCCACCCTCGGCATCGAGAAACCGAATACACCGCAGAATCGCTTCCGCGCGGAGTCCCACCAAGCTCAGCCCCACCAGGGCGGCCTTTTGCGCGTGCCTTGAGGCATTCGCCGCGGGCGTGGGACTGGTCTCGCCGAATCCCGGCAGGTCGACGACGAGCACGCGGGCTCCGCTGGCGACGAGCTTGGCAAGGCCGCCTTTTTCGGCAGCGGACTTTTTTCCGCCATCCGGCAGATAAAGGACCGTGCCGGCGGAACGGCCGGCAGCGGTCGCCGGAAAATGCCAACCCGGCAGCCATAGCCCGGCCTCACAATTTAGCACGAGGTTTTCACCGCTGCGCCCCTCCCAGGTGAAGGCGGTCTTTTTCTCCACGCGCGCCGCCGACAGAGCCGATCCCTCGCGCACGCCGCTCAATTTCCGAATGGCGGCCGGATTCGGCCGGCGGGGTTGATGCCGCGCCTCCTCCGCCGCCAGCACATCGAAAAAGGAACGGGCGCCCGGCTCGCGCAGTACGCTGCCATGCGGGGTGCAGAGCAGATCCTTCTCCTCGGGCAACTTGACCGCGAGTTCCCGCACGGGCGCGTCGATCCCGAGCAGCCAGCGCCGCATCCAGCGGGTGGCGCCTTCGCGCAGACGGATGCTGAAGCCGTGCTTCTCGTCGGTTTCCACGAGTTCGACGCTCTCCGGCGCGTCGAGGCGGGTGTAGACGCGCTTGGCCTGCCGGAAAACATCCCACGCGCCCGTGATGTCGAAAAAGTCCTGCGTCGCCACGCACATCAGCGTCGGCTTGGGCGCGCGCAAAAGCACATAGTCCGCGTGGTCGAGCCCGCCCGCGAGCTGGCCGAGAACGTTCTGCTCGAAATCCTGCGGCCCGATCGTTTCGTAGAGCCGGCGGTAGCCGGTCAGGTAACAACTCGGGGCCGCGCACTTGATGCGGTCGTCCAAGGCCATCAAATACGACGTAAGGGTGCCTCCGCCCGAATTGCCCGTGGCGCCAATCTGGTCGCGCAGAATGTCCGGCCGGCTTTGCAGGTAATCGATGCCGCGCATGCCATCCCAGACAAAGAACCGCGCGATTTCCAAGCCGACGAGCCGGCTGTGCACGCCGAGCAAATGGTGTTCGCCCGTGGCCCCGAGCGGCGTTTTCCCCGGGTTGGCCGCAAAATGCCGCCGTTCTCCCTGCCCCACGGGATCGTAGTTGAGCACCGCCAGCCCGTTCCGGGCCATCAGCGCGCACGCCAGTTGATAGGTGTCGATCGCCTTGCCGTTCGCGCTGTGTCCGCAGGAAAAAAGCACGCCAGGATAGGGCCCCGGCGTCAGCGGCAGGTACAAATTGGCGGTGACCAGGTAGCCCGGGAGGCTCTCGTAAATGATTTTTTCGATCCGGTAACCGTCGCCTTTCGTCTCGCCCACGACACGCGCCTTCAAGGGCGTACGTTCGGGAAACCCGCCCAGTTGCTGGATGAAAAACTGCTTTAATCGGGTTTGATACGCCTTGATGTCCGCGGGAGTTTTAAGCGCCTCATACGCGGCCCGCCGCCGGTCCAGGGCGGCGAACGCCAGTCCGTTCAGATATTCCTCGAGCATTGCGCTTGGGGCGACACCGCCGACCGCACCGCTCAAGGGCGGGAGGGCGGCGGCCGCCGGGGCGGCGAGCAGAGAGGGACGGCTGCCGAGCGCTGCAGCGCCAAGTCCGACCGTTTTCAGAAAGTGCCGACGCGTTGAGGGGAAGTCGTTATGCATGACGGTGGATTATGCTACTTCGCATTCAATGTGAGGCCAACCCATCCCGCCGCTCACGCTCTGGAGCCCTGCGCCTGAGCGCAGGGATTCGTCGGTTGATGGCATGGGATTAGGCTCAGCCTGAACGCCATTTGGAATTAGAATGTGCCCTTGATGCCGAAGACCCAGCTTGCGCCTTGGATTTCGAACCCGCTCAGAAGACCGCGCTGGCTCCGGAGGTACAGCCAGCGCGCTTGATTGGTGATGTTTCGTCCCGTCAGGCTGAGGGAAGTTCTCTCCGTCAACCGATAACTGAGGCTCGTCCCCAGGAAGAGATAGGTCGGAGTGTACTGCGTGGCATTGTCGGCCACTTCGTTTTGCCATGCCCCGCGCAGCGCCACATTGAGGCGACGGTAACGGAAAGTGATTCCGGCCGAGGCCGTCTTCGGGGATGCGCGGTAGGCCAGCTCGGGGTTGCTTTTTCGAAACTGGTTATAGTTGGCAAAGATGCCCAGACCCTTGAACACACCCGGCAGGAAGGTGAGTTGCTGGCTGTAGGCCAGTTCAATGCCCTTGTTGGTGAAATCGCCGACGTTGGAGAGTGCGGTAAAAGTATAGCCGGGATAATCGCCGCCCAACCCGATGTCCTCGGCGCGCAGGCCGGGGAGCGACCGGTGGAGATCGGTGATGTCAAACTGGAATGCGCCGATGGAAAACGTTCCGACGGGTTCGAAGTATTGCTCCACGCGGAGCGAGTAGTTGTTGCCGTGCTCGGGCTTGAGTTCGGGATTCGGCAGCGTGCCAGTGCGGTTCGTGTCGTTGACCGTGAGAACGCCCGACATGCCGCTCAGGTTGGCGCGCTGAATCGATTGGCTGACCGAGGCGATGGCCATGAGTTTGTCCGTGAATCGATAGCGGGCTGCACCGCTGAAAAACGTGTCGTTGTATTTGCCGTGGCGGGATTTTGGGAGTCCCCGCTCGTAGGTCTTGCCCTCGTTTTCCGTCCGTTCGTAACGCATACCGGCCTGCACCATCAACCGGCCAAACTGGCTCGTGCCCATGAAGTATCCCGCGTCGATCCATTCGCGGGCCGAACGGTCCGGTTGGAGGTTGGCGGCGCTGGTGGCGTCGGCCGGATTGGGAATGAAATATTCCGGGTGCAATCGCTGGGTGACCCCGATGGCATGCCGATCGGGGAAAGGAATGGCGCGGGTGAAGATATTGCCGCCCGAATGCGGATCGAAAGGGGCGACGGTCACGGGATAGTCCGCCGAGAGTCGGTCGTTGTTCGCGCCGACGTAGGTCCAGGAATAACTGCCGGTGATGCTATAAAATGAGGCGGTGGTGCTCTTCAGCCCGGCCTTGAAGTACGTCGGATACTTCCAATCCGTCACGAACTTGGCGTTGAGTTGTACGAGAAAATTCTTCGTCGTCGGCTCGTTCGGTGAGCGCACGATGTTGTTGGTCAGGCTGGTTGCGCGCCAGTTGTTCAAGACGTAAAGATCAGGTCCCGCGGTCTGCTGGAAATCGAACTCGGTCGAGCCCATGTCGCTGCGTCGCGCCGTCCAACCCACGCCGAACAACTGCATGTTGGCCGAGCCGACCTCATCGTCCATCGGGCGTTGGGCGCGCAGATTCTTGCGATACTCCCCGAGCCGGGTGTAGGCGATGGTTCCGTCGAGGGAGAGCTTCTTGCCGGTGTAGAAAAACTGCGGCGAAAACGAGTGCGTGTTCCGGATGCGATGGGTAAGACCCCCAGCCAAGTTGAACCGGTTGGTGTTGTTGGCCGTTGGCGTGCCAATGAACACGAGGTCATTCGAGCCCGCGCCGAGGGTGGGGCGGGTCCCGGTGATCGCGAAGTTCTTATTGTAGTTTCTCGCGTCCTCCCAGTTCGCCTGGCCGCGCAGTGCCAGCGTGAGGCTGGGCGTGAGCTTGTATTCGACGTTCAAGCCGCCACCCCGCCGCTTCAGAATGATGGCGCCTTTGCCGAACGTCAGAGCGGTGATCACGTTCGGCGCCGGACTCGCCGCGGTCGGCACCGAATTATACGTGAAATTCAGGAAGCCCGAGCCGCTGGTGGAATTGGTCTCGGTGAGGTTCGCCACCACCCCGAGCTTTCCATCCATATAGACATCGGAGAAATCCAGTACGAGGGACGGATTCAGCGGGCGGCTTTGGCCGTCGTTCGGGCCGTTGACTTTGCCCAGGGTGAGCGGGTTGTAGGAATTGTAGATCGAGTAAATCTCCCAGGCGAAGAACCGGCCCTTGCGTTGAAATGCGCTCTTGCTGCGCATGTTGATCGAGCCGGCCGGCGCGTCGGCGTCCATTTCGGCGCTGTTGGTCTTGTTGATCTCGATCGTGTCCGTGGCGGACGTGGAATAGGAACTGAGCGCCGGCGCGCGGGTGGCGCCGCTGGTCCGCACGCCATCGACCATGAGCGCGCCGTACTTCGAATCCATACCCGCCATGTTGACGGTGGACGGAATGTCGCCCGAGTAGATCACCTGCATGCCCGGCACATATTGCAGCACGTCGCCGATATTGCCCTCGATGATTGTCCCGAAGGTATCCGTCGCGACCACGTTCTTCACGGTCATGGCCGAGCGCTGCTCCATGATCGCCTTGGCGGTGCCTTCGCGGCTGCTCGAAACCGTGAATTTTTCGAGTTCCACCACGTCCTTGCCCGTCGGCAGCAGAGCGCTCTGCAGGTCGAAATCGCGCGACACGACGCTGCCTTCCGCCACGGTGAGCGTGGCCGAGGCGGTGCGATAGCCGGTGTAGTTGACCGACACCGTCACATTTCCCGGGGGAACGTTTGCAATCCGGTAGCGTCCATCGCGGGCGGAGATGGCAATGATGTCCGTGCCCTCGACGCGTACTTCCGCATTGCGGATATATTCGCCGGTCAGGGGATTGAAGACCCGGCCCTCGATGGCGCCGGTAGAGTGGAGCGTGGCCCCCGTGGATGGCGCGCTGGCGGCTCGTCCTGCGGGCGCAGACGCGAGGGCCAGGGCGATCCAGCCAATTAGAACAGCAAGGGGGGGGTTGGGTCTCATGGTTTTTTAGTGGAATCTGCCAAAGCAGGCGGGGTTTGCGACAGCCGGGCAGGCGCGCAGCGGGCGAACACAAAATTCCTGCACGAGATCATCCGGGTCGGTGAACGAGGGACAATCGCGCGCGCAGCCAGTCGCGCCGCGTCGGCGCGTGCGACTCCACTTCGTCCGCAAACCAACAGGGTTTGCGGACGCTGGCAAAAGGCTCCGGGGTACTGGGCGGCGGACTCAAGAGGTAAAGAACGCGCAGCGTGGACGTGAAGAGACGCGAACCTCAAGTGCTTTCAGTGTCACCTTTCCCACGCCGACACCGCGTTCTTTCCTCCATGCAATCGATTCGTACGGCGGCTTCCGTTCTAAAATTCCGAGAAACTCCCGCCGGTGGGCGAGCGGGCCAAAGCGGGGGCGGTCTTCCCTCAACCGGTCCCCTGAGTATAATCCCAAATTGGCGCGGCGTCGCGCCGGCCCGCCCGCGCGGTCGAGCGGGGATTCGCCGATTTTGAATCTGCCGCAGGAGGCTTACTCCGCTCGCCCGGCCCTTTCGTGGGGAGTGTTTACTTCGCGCGCTGGGCGACCCAATCCACCTTCGTGACCTGGCCATCGCGGCCCAGCCGTTCCGATGTGCCGGTGATCGTGTCCCCCGCCAGCTTACCTTCGTATTTCGAGACGAATTTGTTGCCGTTCCGTTCGATTTCGACGGAGAACGCGATCACGGCTCCCGTGTAGGAAGCGCTGGTGATCGCGATGTCGGGAACCTCGTACTGCCCCATCTGCGCACCTTTGAGCGTCCCGGTGAGTTTGCCGTTGTTATGCTCGAGCATCAGCACGCGTTCCACGCCGGCGCCGCCGCCCCGGCCCGGCTGGGTCCATTTCCAAGTACCCGCAGGGGAAGCGTCCGCCGCGAGAGCGGCCACGGTGAGAAAACAGGCAGCGATAAACATCGCGCAGGATTTACGGCATGAGTGCATGGGATTTTTGGGGGTTGGCGCCGGCGAGTGCCAGCTCGCGAGGGTGTGGCACTCCCCCCTTTCAACGGCAAGAACGCGTGCGATTACCCGTTGGGCGCCGCGAGAGATCAACGATTCGGCGGCAGCGTCTTGAACTCGCTCGCCGACAAAGCGCGCGGCGTAAACCGCGCCCAGGTGATTCCGCCGCGAAAATAATCCACTTTGTTCATTCGCGCGCCGACGGAAGCGCGCCCGGGACCTTGCGGTTTGAAATCCACGGCGGCTTCCCCCTGCAACACGCCGTTCACATAACTTCGGTACATCTTTCCATCATAAACCTGCGCCACGTGGTACCACTTTCCCAAGGAATGCAGTTTGGTGGCAAACATCAGCGCCCGGTTGTAACCGGGTCCATTGATGAACGCGTCCAAATACCACTGGCCCCCCTCCACCACGCGGATCTCGAAAAGAAAACGCGCGTTCGGCTCGGTCGTGGTCTTTCCCTCGCTGGTGGCGCGGCCGGTGACGGGGTCAATCTCCGCCAAATGAAACCAGCGCTGCTGAGTCGCGCCGCCGTCCGGCCGGAAGATTGCCTCAAACGTAAACGTTGCGGCGCCCGCGAGCGGATGCTGCTCGATCAGCAGGGAGTCGCCGATCCCATCAAACTCCAACGCCTTGCCCACGGGACTCGAAATGATCTTGGGGGAGCCGTCGACTTTGGTCGCAACGCCGCCGATCTGATGCAATCGATCAAAGTTCCAAGTGATCTGCTGGGCCGCCTCCGAGCCCGCGGAGCGCAAAGGCATCCAGATGAACAGGAGTCCGCAAACAATCGTGATGAGGGGGCGCATGGTCGGGGTGATTGTTTCCATTTGAGCGCAGTCGTCGCGATTCGCCACAAAATCTTCACCACCCCACGCGGTTGATCAACGCCCCCCAAGGCTGGCCCGGCGCGTCAGCCCGACCCCACCAGTTACTGCAACGGATGCAATTCGATGCGCCGGAAAAAGATCTCGGCCGACTCGGAGGGAAACATCAGGCGACCTTCCTTAAAGCTACCGTTTTTCCCCTCGTTCACTTTCACCCCGTTGACGAGCAAGGTGACATCTCCGCCCGAGCAAATGGCCTCGATGCGATTCCATTCGCCCGTGGGTTTCTCCAAATCGTTCTTCCCCCGGAAGCCCTGAACATCCTTCCACTCCGGATCACGGCCCCACCAATGAATGCGGCCCTTCTTCACCTCGGTGGGAACGCCCTGCGGATCCCAGATCTGTGTACCCGGCCGGAGCGTCGCGGTCAGGCTGGGGATGATGGGATCCGTTTGTCCGCGTTCGTAGCCCCCCAGCAAAACGATGTCACCCACCGAGCCCTCGCCTAGGAAAAATTCCACGGCGCGCATCCAGGGGCCGCTAAAATCTTTCCGGTAATTGCCGTCCTCACCCTGCGCATGAATCGAAATGGCGCCGGCGCGGAATTTCTTCGTGCGCGGATTCCACGTGGCAAGTCCCCACCGATACTCCGCCACCAAATGGTAGTTCGCATACCGCTCTTTCGTGGCGATGCCCCCGACATGCTGACCGCTGCAGCGAATCGCCGGCGCGCCGTCCACCTGATCCACGACGGTAAAGACGCGGTCCGGATCTTCCCGACGGTGCACGGTTTCCCACGTGTAGAAGTTCGAGAGATCCTTGCCGTTGAACAGCACGATCGTCTCGCGCGGCACAATCGCCGGCTTTCCGGCGGCGACGCCGCGAACGGGAGATACGGCCAGCAGCGCGAGCGCCAACGACGCGAAAGCGGGAGCAAAATTACGGCGGCAACAAGCGAGGGAGTTTTTCATGGGCTCAGAATAACTGGTTGCAAAGATACCGCGCGGCCAAGCCCATTCATCCGGCCAAACCGCCGGGTCGCCGGCTTCTCCACGGGAGCCACAAGGCAGCACGGATTTCCCCTTCAGATTCCCGGCTCCACTCCCTTTTTGATGTAGCTGATGAGATTCGATATTTCGTCGTTCGTCATCGCCTGCTCGAGGCCATCCGGCATCAGCGAGACAGGGATCGTCGTCAGTGAGCCGATGTTCGAGCGCAATACGGTTTCGTCCGTGCCGCCTACCGTGCGGAACGTCACGCTGTTGTCGCCTTCCGCGACCAGCCAGCCCGTGAGATTCCGTCCATCCTGCGTTGTCGCCGAGAAAGCCTGGTAACCGGGAGTAATTTCGAAGTTCGGCACCACGATGTGGAGCAGCAGTGTCTCGGCGGGTTGATTCCGAAGGCCCGTGATATCGGGTCCCACCTTTCCGCCGGCCCCGTTGTAGGTATGGCAGGCCGAACAGGCCCGGGTGAAGACTTCCCGGCCCTGCGCAATCTTGCCCTCGCTTTTCAGCGTCTCGCGATACGTGCGGTAAACCTGCATGCGGTCGCCGCTTTCAAATTCGCGAAAGGCGGTCTCGGCCTCCTTGCGCAGCGCCGGATCGGTGTTTTGCAGCAGCCGCGTCCGCTGGGTCGACGGAATTTCCAGCGGCTTAATCACGCCGCGCCGCATGGCGCCGAACAAGACCTCCACCATCTGTGGGCGGGAACCGAGAGTCGACAGGACGGCCTGCCGCACCTGCGGCGTGTAAGCGTTCCACGTTTCCGTTTTGACGAGCAACTCACCGCCTTTGGGATCGCTCAGGCGTTCGAGAGCGCGAACCGCCTGCAACTGCAATTCCACCGGATGCCGGGAACCCAACAAGGTCCCGAGCACCGGACCACTCACCGCGTAACTGCCATAGCCGAGCAGGGTGATCGCGGTGGTGCGTTGGGGCAAAGGCGCCGTGTCGTTTTTCGCCACCCCTGCCGCCTGCGCGAAGAAGCGGTCGAGTGCCTCGCGGTTCGTTGCGTCCTTGGCCAGCAAAACGGCGAAGGGTCCGGCCGGATTCGCCGCCCGCCCGGCGCCGCCGCGACCGCCACCTTTCTTCTGGGGAGCCGCGGACTTCCGCGCCGGCGGAGGCGGAGCCTTGTCACTAAAATCTGCGCGGCCGTTCAGACCTTCCGCGAGGCCCAACACCGCCGGCAGCCGCCAGCCGAGGTCGCCCTCGCCGGTGACCATCTGCGCGAGGAAACGACGGCAGGTGTCAGCGGGAGCACCGGCGCCGAAAAGCCGGCCCAAATCCTCGACCAGCGCGGCGTAACCCGCGGGATTGTCTCCGCGCAAACGATCCGTGGCCTCGAAGAATTCCGTCAACCGCGAGCCAATCCCGCTGAGAACCGCAGCGCGGGTCCAGCGATCCTGGCCGTCGCGGATCGCAATTTTGGCGAGCACCGGCACGACCGCGGGATCGTTGAGCGAGCCCAGCGCAAGCGCGGACTCGAACCGGACGCGCGTGTCGGGATCATTGCCCGCGGCGATGACCGCGCCGCGGAGCTCGGGCATTTTGTCCAGGGCCTCGGCGGCGAGCTTCACCCCTTGCTCGCGAACGCGCGGATCGGCATCGCGCAGTGCGGCGTTTACCGTGGCGGGCGAAAGCCGGCCGAGCCCGCGTAAAATCCAGAGCGCCAGCGTCCGTGATTCGGCCAGCTTCGCGTTCACCGCGAGTTTTTCGAGCAGCGGCGCCGCCGCGGGATCGGCCCGTTCCACGAGCAGCCGATGGGCGCGATTGCGCCACCACACTTCAGGGGAATCCACCCCCCGGCAGAGGTCGGCCACCGTCACGCCCGCGGATTCCATCGCCCGGGGCTGCCTCACCACGCGATAGATGCGCCCCGTGCCTTTGCCGCTCTCGAAATCCAGCTTCGGTCGCATTTCCTCCGGAACGTATTGCGGATGATCCAGCTCGCGCCGGTGAAAATCGGCAACGTACATCGCGCCGTCCGGACCGGTGGCCAGGAAAACGGGACGGAACCAGGTGTCGGTGGAGGAAAGAAATTCCTTTCCGGTATACGGCAGGGAGGAACGAAAGGCGACGCCGTCGGGCCGCAGGGTCTGCCGTTGCACCAGGTTTTGCGCCGGTTCGCAGATGAATGCGTTGCCCATGTGTTCCGGAGCCAAACCACCGCCGCCAAAGATCAACACGCCGCAAGCGGCCGTAAAGGTGCCGGTGTGCGGCGTCGCCATAAGGCTGGGCGCATAGTCGGCAGAAATTGTCGCCCGGCTAACCGGGTAAACCCGCGCCTTGCCTTGTACTTCGGAGACCTCGTGTTCGGTTTCCGCGAAAGACAGGTACGGGTTCCGCGCGAGTTGCCACGGCTGCATGACGACCTGTAGCACCGGAGCTCGATTCCAATTGGTGAACTTCCGACCGAAGCCGTCGAAGGCCAGGCCGAACTGGGCCTTTCCGCCCACCGGCTCGTACACGAATGTCTCGGGATCGAACCGACCATCGACCGGTGGCGTCGGAAAGGGGACCGGCGCGCGCTCGGGGTGCAAGGGTGAGGTCACTTGTCCGCCGCCGACACTTTGGAGACCGGACGTGAAATAGATTTTTCCGTCGAGACCAAGAGTGGGAAAACTGATGCGCAACTGCGCGGTTCGTCCCCCGGCAAATCCGGTGAGCACCACGCGGCGTTCATCCGCCACTCCATCGCCGTTGGTGTCCTTCAAGTAGATCACGTCCGGTGCGCACGTGACGAACACGCCACCGCGCCAGGGCATGATTCCCGTGGGATAACCCAGGTCCCGGGCGAAGTCCGTGCGCTTATCGTAGCGGCCATCGCCATCCGTGTCCTCCAGCAGCGCAATGGTGCCTTCGGTCGTTCCCGGCTTGCCGATCGGATCCGGGTAGCCGCGATCCTCCACGACGTACAATTTTCGATACTCATCGAAGGCGAACGCCACCGGGTCCACCACCAGCGGTTCGGCCGCCACCAGTTCGATGCGCAGACCGGGTTCCCCCAATTGAAAAGCCGCGAGCGCCTCCTGCGGCGAAAGCGCTTTCGTGCGTTCAGCGGCGGCGGCTGGGCCCGCGAGTCCACACGCCGCGAGCAGAACCATGGTGCAACATCCGGGATAAAGAATGCGGCTCAAGGCCGCGCGGCGCAGGCGATTTGAAATATTCATGGGTGGCGGGTTGTTGAACGGCCGCTAGTAACAACTTAATCCTGCGGGAAGCCAAACGCAACGCACGGCCGGAGGCGCGGAAAGTCTCTGCACGCGGTGGCGCCATTAGAAAACCTCACACACAGCAACGCGCCCGATCGCCCCCGCGTCGAACGACCCCGCGGGGCGCCGTCGAAAAAAACCGCAGCGGGCGCGCGCCCAAGCGTGTCTCTCCTGCCTGCCTTACGGGCGGAAAAACATATCCGTCAGAAGGCGCGTGGCCGCGGTCGCCAGGATCTCCCCGCCACCGGGAGCGACGCGCGCGCTCTCCACCTCATAGCTGCCCTCGGGAAAAGCCTTTTCATTCGGAACGTAGCTGATCGATCCGTTGCCGGACTGCTCGCTGACGAAGGTGTAGGCAAACGAGGAGTTCTGTTTGATAAAGAGCCCCATTTCCACAAACGAATCGCCAGGGTAGCCGACTATGGCCAACTCGCGTCCGAAGGCGATCGCCTGCACTTCGCTATCCCAACCGCCGTCACGCCCATATTCGGCGAGATCGAGCGTGCGCCAGGCCTGCACCACGGCAGGAAAGGGCGCGCCTTTGCCCCAGCGGCTTAACGTCGCCTGCGCGGCGCTCACTTGCTCCGGGCCCGGCGCCGGAGGAACCGGCACCCGTACCGGTCGGGAGATCGCGCGGAGTGAGGCCGGTTGCAACGGTTGAAGCTTGCGATAGGTTTTGAGCACCGCCGCCGCGAGGGTGGAGCCGATCCGCGCCGCTTCCGCTTCGCCGGAAAGACGCGGGCCGGTAAAGTAGGCATCCACATGGTTGATGTTGCCGGACATGCCGTTGAGAAAAAGCGTGAGCATGCCCTCCCCTTTTACCCGACCCAGCGTTTCGGCCAGGGTGTGCGGGTAGTCGGCCGAGGTTTTCGTTCCCCCCACTATGGCGACGTGCAGGGCAAAGTTGACGATGGTCGCGAGCGGCGCGCCATTCGCACCCTCGAGGTAGATTACCCCCACTTCCGGGTCGATCGGTCCGGCGCGGCGCACAATGTCAGCCGGCGAACGAGCGCCCATCGTCACCCGACCGTCCCGCAACAGATAACGGCGGTTAAAACTGATCGTGTCCTCATGTCCCCGGCCGACGGAAATCTTCGCCACCTGCAGATCGGCCTCGGCGAGCCGGACGCTTTCCGCGATCAGTCCCGGGAGTTTTTGCACGTACTCCTCGTTGAGTTTTCGCGCGCTTTCCGGCCCGAGATTGTAGAGCGGCGGATGCGTCTGCGGGCCAGCGTGGCAATGGGTGGCGGCCAGCAGGACGCGTTCCGGCGACACGCCCGTGCGCTCTGCGATCAGAGCACGGGCCCGCGCCACAATGGGACGGTGCAAGCTGATCAAGTCGCACGCCACGATCGCGGCTTTGACGCCATCGATTTCAAACACCACCGCCTTGGCGTAAATGTTCGAGGAGACGCCATTGGAGATCTCCACGCCGTAGGAATTACCCATGACACAGCCGATGGGCGGCGTGATAACGACTTTGGCTCTTCCCGCGCGCAGTTCCGCAGCGGCGGCGGACCCAGCGGCCAACGCGGAAAACACCAGAAGACTCAACCCGAGCCGGCGCGGCGACAACAAGGTGGGACGAAGGCAAATACGAGTGAAGAACGAGATCATAGGGGAAGAGGTGGGCACGCGTTGGAAACGGCCGTCACCCGGACGCCAAAACCGGATGCGGAGCAGGACAAGGGAACGACGCAGAAATGTCGGCCACAAAAAGTCCGGCGGGAACCGTTCGGCACACAGGGGGAACCCCGGCGACGGATTCCCGCCAGGCGTGGAACAGAACCACCGGCGCACACCGCGGCGAAGGTGACAGTTAAAAACTTCCTTTGATGCCAACGGAAATCAAAGCGCCGTACTGGGATCTTCCCGTTTGCCGCGCATACTCCGGCGTCTGCGAACCGTAGCGCGTTCGCACCGTGTTGGCGTCGAAAATATTCTTCACGTTGCCCGCAAAGGCGAGCCGGGGCGAGATTTGATACCCGAGCGTGAAATCCATTTTCGTGATGGCCTCGCTATAGTTATACGCATCGGGACCGAAGGCGGTCTGGAGCGTGCCAGGCACTTGACCGCGGTAGTTCCAGCGCAGGCCGACCGAGACTCTTTCCTTCCGGAACGTGAATCCCCAGTTCGCGGTCTTGGGGATAAAGGTGGAGAAGTCGGCCGATTGGCTCCCCTCCAAATGCAGCTTCGTGCCATTCACAAAAACGGTAAAATAACGACCCCATCCTCCCAGCCGTTCGAGGTTGTGCTTGGCGCTGAACTCCATCCCCGACACCCGGGCGCTGCCCGCGTTGAATTTGGTGCGAAGCTCGAAGCCGACATAACGCGGGTCCAAGTCCAATTGCGTGAGGTCCGCCAGGGTCGCCAGTTTCGCCCCGCTGCCGAAGAAGTTGCTAATGTCTTTCTGGAACGCGCCCACGCTGAAAGCCCCGCCCTTCGCGGTGTAGTATTCCAGCGACAGATCGTAATTTTCGGCGGTCCACGGCTTCAGATTCGGGTTGGTCACCGTGATCGTCCCGGGCAAAACGGCATCGTTCGGATCGAGATCGGTGCGCTCCTGGATCGTGGTGGTCGCAATAATGTCCCCGAAATTGGGGCGGCCGTAGGTAAACGCATAAGCGGCGCGAGCCAGAAAGTTATCCGTGATATTGTAGGTCAGGTGCAGGCTCGGGAAAAAATTCGTGTAGATCCCTTCGCCCGTGGCTGCCCGTTCCTTCCAAACGAGACGCGTTTCATCCATCGAACCCACCGCGCCCGCCTCCGGTTTGCGGATGAGCGCGCCGGTGGAAGTCCGCGCAAACGTGCCATTGGCGTTGCGCGCAAAGACGGCCGTGGGATCCGAGAGCGGGCCCTTTCCATCGTCCACCGTGCGCTCATAACGAACGCCGGTGAGCACGTTCAGCCGGTTGCGCAGCAATTTCGTTTCGCCCTGAACATACCCCGCCGTGATGGTTTCATCGATCTGCAAGGAATTTTGAATCCGGGAAATCTCCGCCGCCACCTGCTGCGCCGGCGTTTGGGTGAACAGATTGGGGTTCGCCTGCCAGGCGTTAAACATTTGGATGACGGAAATCCAGGGGATGTTCTTGTAGCCAAACGGCGAATCTTTCTGCCGGAAAACCCGGGACTGGAACGGGGCGGGCGAATCCGGCGTACTGGCGAGGCCGTCCGGCCCGTTATAAGTGTAGGTTTCGTTCGAGCGGCGGCCGTTCATCCACTGGTGGCTCCACACTCCCCCCACTTGGAGCGTCGTCGGGACAGGCAACCAGCCGAGCTTGCGGCGGGCGGAAAAATCCGCGGACTCCACCCCGGTGCGGTAAAAATAAGAGGAATCGGTGGCGGCCGTTTGGACGTAATTGTTAATATCGTACAGATCGATTTCCTGATTGTTGTTGTCGAAAGCCCGCGTCGTGCCGGGGCGGTCGGGCTCAAGCGCGCCAAAGGAAATTCGCGCCGGCGTCCGGAGCGCGGTCGTCGACCCGTTGAACATTTTATCCGTCGGCGCGTTGTAATCGAAACGCCGCGTCTTGTTGAGGCTGAGGCCGGAGTTCACGTTCCAGTCGCCATTGTCGAAGCGATAGCGCAGATTGCCCCCGCTCCCAATCGCCTGCTGTTTCTGCGAGCTGCCCGTCACACTCGCCGAGCCACGCCCGGTGGCGCCCGTGGTGAAATTCGGACCGAACGTCATCGCGACACCTGTCGCCGGCGTGGGCGTGCCCGTGGCGCCGGCATTCTGGGTGAAGTTATTCCCGCTGATATGGACCAGCAGGGAGTTTCCTTGCGCTCCGAACGACAGCACGGAGTTCGGCGTGATCCGCCAGTCGACCTTGGCGGTGAGCGATTTTCTCAGTTTGTCGCGGGGATTGTTGGTCAGGGAAAAACTCTGGAAGTAGGGATTGCTGAAGGACGCGCCCGTACCCGCGCCTGCCGCCGTCCAGGTGGTCGCGGAAATATGCTGGTCGTTGTATTGCTGCGCTGTGTCGCCCGAGATCACGATGCCCAGGTTCTTGTTAATGGCCCACGTGGCATCGAAAGTGATGCCGGGATAAACCAGGTACAGCTCGCGATCGTAACCGTGCGCCACCTTGGACAGTGTGGCCGCCTTCGAGTTGGCATACATGTTCACCGCCCAGTTGAGCTGGGAGGTCGCGGCGCTATCGAAGGAACTCTTGCTCACCAGATTCACGGAACCGCCCATGGAATCCGCGGGATTCGACGGCGTGGGCACCTTGGTGACTTCGATCCGGGCGAGATTATTCAACCCGAGATGATTCAACCGTGTCCGGCGGGTGGCCGATATATCGCCGCCGGCCAGAGGAGCGCCATCGCTGGAGTAATTCGTCAAGGCCGACCCGAAGCCGCGCGCGGAGACCCCCGCCACCTCGATGTCGCTGTACTCCACGGTAAGTCCCGGCACGTATTGCAGAAAATCACCCAGATTCCCTCCCGTAATGTCGCCGAACGCATCCGTGGAAATGACGTTCTTGATGTTTGGCGCGGAGCGTTGCTCATGCGTGGCAATTTCCTCCGCAATCACCTCCCGGTCCACGACGTTGAACTTTTGCATCGTGACGATGCTTCCGCCGGCCGAATTCAGCGTCACATCGCGGGTGATACTTCCGCCCGCCGGCACCGTCAACGCCACCTCGGCTGTTTCCTGGCCGGTGTAGGCCACCTGCAGCACGACGGCGCCTCCCGGGACGTTGGTGAGCCGATAAAATCCAAACTGGTCGGTAGGAATGCTCAGGTTGGCGCCCTTGACCGACACGGTCGCATTGCTGAGGTACTGGCCCGTGGCCAGTTGAACCCGCCCCGCCACGGTGCCCGTGCCCGGACCATCGGCCGAACGCAGGGAGGAAGTCAGGGCCAAGGCCAGAGTGATCCAGCCGAGCAACAGGGTCAGGGGAGTCTTGGTTCTCATGTTCAAGCGGGGTTGGAAAATCCTAGGGACCTCACGGTCGGCTGACCGCGGGGGGAAGCGTCACCGTGACCACGCCAGAGACTCTGCGTTTTTCAAACAAAATGATCCGGAAAAATCCCGAAAACTCCCCCCGGCTAATCGAGGCCCACTTCACGGCGGCAAAAAAAAGCGCCAGCTCGCGAGCGAGCTGGCGCAGGGAAAATCCTACCGGATTAGAAACGACCCGCGACGCCGACGGTGATCGTCGTGAAGTTGTTGATCGTGCTCTGCATCTGGTCGCGGATGCCGCGATACAGCTTTTGCGGCTCGGCGAAGGGATTCGCCACGTCGAGCGTGAGGCTCGTGTTGGGACGAATGCGGTACTCAACCCCCGCGTTCACGCTGTTGCGCGCGAACCGGTATAGATTGCGGCCCACGCTCGCAGCGGAATAGCTGGTGATATAATCGCTCGTATAATTATACAGCAAACGCGTGCTGAACCGGCCTTCACGCCATGACACCGTCACGTTGCCGGTGCGGGGAATAAACCCGGCAACCTGGCCGGTGGTGAGATTGGCCGTGCCGCCGAAATTACCCTTGGTGTTGAGCACCGTGTAATTCACCGAAACGCCCAAGCCGCGAAGCAGGCCCGGCAGGAAGGTGAGCTGCTGCTGATACGCCAGTTCCCAGCCTTCGACAAACGCTGTGCCGGCATTCGCGGTGGTCAGCCGGGTGAAGCCGCCGTACTCACCATTGTAGCCGTTGTCCGTGCCAGTGGGGACCGTCCCCACATTGATCCCGCTCACGATGAAGTCCTTGATCGTCTTGCGGAAATAGCCGACGGAAAGATTGCCGACCGGCTCGAAGTAATAGTCGAGCGTCGCGTCCCAGTTCGAAGCCATCTGCGGCAGTAGGCTGGGGTTGTTGATGGTGAGGGTCTGCGCACTCTCGCTAATCGATTCATTGGGCAGCGCATTGCTCATGGACGGCCGGCCGAAACCCGTGGACCAGCTCAGACGCGCCTTGATATTGGGCGTGATTTCATGGGTCAGATGAACGCTCGGGAAGGACTTGGTGTAGCTTCCGCGGATTTCGCGGTAAGTGTTGGCGTAATCGCGCTGCGCCGAGCCGAGCGGATCGGCGACCTGTTGGGCAGCGGAGCTTGGAATGCGCGCCCGCACCCAGCCCCAGCTGTCCATTTCGGTCTTTTCGGTCCGGACGCCGGTGAGGTAACCCGTGCGGCCAGCCACGCCTTCGCGACCGAATTTTCCTTGAACCATCGCGTATCCGGCCGAGACGGTTTCGGTCACCGCGCGGGTGCCGGTATACTTGGTGGATTCATGGTAATATTTGTCTTCGTTCCAGAGGGCCGGATTCACCGGCACGCCGTTCTTGATGAAATCGTCC